>NZ_LIQY01000001.1 GCF_001418495.1 Streptomyces pathocidini
CGAGGTCGGCGGCGACTGGTTCGACGTCATAGAGCTGCCCGGCCACCGCACCGCCCTGGTCGTCGGCGACGTGATGGGCCGCGGCCTGCGCGCCGCCGTTGCCATGGGCGAACTGCGCACCGCCGTACGGACGTTGGCGCTGCTCGACCTCGAACCCGCCGAGGTGCTCTCGCAGTTGGACGAGATCGCCCGGGGCCTCGGCGCCCCCGCGGGCGCCCACGCCTCCCGCAAGGGGATGGCGGGCGGACGCGCCGCCGACCTCGCCGAGGTCTACCTCGCGACCTGCGTGTACGCGGTGTACGACCCGGTCACCCGGCGGGCCACGGTCGCCAACGCCGGGCACCTGCCGCCCGTGCTCGTCGCGCCGGGCGAGTCCGCCGAACTGCTCGAAGTGCCCACCGGCATGCCGCTCGGGGTGGGCGGCGAGCCGTTCGAGGAGGTCGAGGTCGAACTCCCCGACGGCGCCCTCCTCGCGCTCTACACCGACGGGCTCGTCGAGTCCCGCGACCACCCGCTGGACGAGGGCCTGGACGCCTTTCGCAAGGCGCTCGGCGACCCGCCGCCCGCGCCCGCCGCCGGGGACCCCAGCCCGCTGGAGGACCTGTGCGACCGGGTGCTCTCCACCCTCGACACCGGCCACGGCGAGGACGACATCGCCCTCCTGATGGCCCGCGTGCAGGGCCTGCCCGCGGATTCGGTCGGCGACTGGACGCTCGCCCCCGAACCGCGGTCGGTGGCCCGCGCCCGCGAACTGGCCCGCGGCCAGCTGGTCGCCTGGGGCCTGGACGCCCTGGTGGACACCACGGAGCTGCTGGTCAGCGAGCTGGTCACCAACGCCATGCGGTACGGCGAGGGCGAGATCCGGCTGCGGCTGCTGAAGGACCGCACCCTGGTGTGCGAGGTGTGGGACGGCGGGCTGGTCCAGCCGCGCCGCCGCCGCGCCCGCGACACCGACGAGGGCGGCCGCGGCCTCCAGCTCGTCGGCCTCCTCAGCATGGGCTGGGGCAGCCGCCGGACCCCGCGCGGGAAGACGGTCTGGTTCGAACTCGCCATCCCGGACGGGGACTCGCCGCTACCGGACCCGACGGACGCCCTGCTGAGCCTGTTCTGACGCACGGCCACCCGGGAGGGTCGCGGGTAGTTCGGGCAGCAGCGCCGCGCCGCCGGACGGCACTGCCGGACCGCGCCGCGAGGCTTCCCGCCGCTGCGGCGGAGAATTTCACCGCCGCAACGGCGAGCAGCCACGACGGCCCCGGCCCGGACGGGGCCCCTCCCAGCGGTAGCCGGGGGAGCCGAACCGACCGGACCGGTTCAAGCGGTCACCACATCGGCGCCGCGGCTACGGCTTGCGCCGCAGGATCTTGTTGCCGAGCCACACCAGGGGGTCGTACTTGCGGTCGACCGCCCGCTCCTTCAAGGGAATCAGGGCATTGTCCGTGATCTTGATGCCCTCGGGGCACACCTCGGTGCAGCACTTGGTGATGTTGCAGTAGCCCAGGCCGTGATCGTCCTGGGCGGTGCGCTTGCGGTCGATGCCGGCCTCGGCCGCCGCGTCCAGCGGGTGCATGTCCAGCTCGGCGACCCGCATCAGGAAGCGCGGGCCCGCGAAGGCCCCCTTGTTCTCCTCGTGATCGCGCACCACATGGCAGGTGTCCTGGCACAGGAAGCACTCGATGCACTTGCGGAACTCCTGCGAGCGCCCCACGTCCTCCTGCTGCATCCGGTAGTCGCCCGGGCCGAGCCCCTGAGGCGGGACGAACGACGGGACCTCGCGCGCCTTCGCGTAGTTGAAGGACACATCCGTCACCAGGTCGCGTACGACCGGGAAAGCGCGCAGCGGGGTGATCGTGATCGTCTCGTCCCGGCCGAAGACCGACATCCGCGTCATGCACATCAGCCGCGGCCGCCCGTTGATCTCCGCGCTGCACGAACCGCACTTGCCCGCCTTGCAGTTCCAGCGCACCGCCAGGTCCGGGGCCTGGGTGGCCTGGAGGCGGTGGACGATGTCGAGGACCACCTCGCCCTCGTTCACCTCCACCTTGAAGTCCTCCAGTCCGCCGCCGTCCTCGTCGCCCCGCCACACCCGGAAGTGGGCCAGGTAGGCACTCGTACTGGTGGTCACTGGGTGAGCTCCTCGTCCGTCAGGTACTTCACCAGCTCCTCCTTCTCGAACAGCCCCAGCAGGTCGGGGCGGATCGGCGGCACCTCGCGCCGCTCCAGGCGGATCTGGCCGCGCTCCGGGTCGGCAGCCGCGATGCCGCCCGTCGGGTCGATCAGCGAGCAGACCAGGTTGATCCGCCGCCACTCCCGGTCCATGTGCGGATGGTCGTCCCGGGTGTGCCCGCCGCGGCTCTCGGTGCGCTCCAGCGCCGCCCGCGCCACGCACTCGCTGACCAGCAGCATGTTCCGCAGGTCGATCGCCAGGTGCCAGCCCGGGTTGAACTGCCGGTGCCCCTCGACGCCCGCGTGCCGGGCCCGCACCCGCAGTCCGGAGAGCCGGTGCAGCGCCTCGGTCATCTCGCCCTCCCGCCGGATGATGCCGACGAGGTCGTTCATCGTCTGCTGGAGCTCCTGGTGGAGGGTGTACGGGTTCTCGGCGGGCCGCCCCTGCGAGTGCTCTGCGCCCTGGCCCTCGGCCTGGCCCTCCGCGCTGAACGGGCGCAGCGCCTCCGCCTCCGCGGCCGCGATGTCCGCCTCGCCGGGCGAGGGCCGCATCCCCGCCGCAAGGGCGGCCGCGTACTCCGCCGCGTGCAGCCCGGCCCTGCGGCCGAACACCAGCAGGTCGGAGAGGGAGTTGCCGCCCAGCCGGTTCGAGCCGTGCATGCCGCCCGCGACCTCGCCCGCCGCGAACAGGCCCGGCACACCGCGCGCCGCGGCCGTGTCCGGGTCGACGTCCACGCCGCCCATGACGTAGTGGCAGGTCGGGCCGACCTCCATGGGCTCGGCGGTGATGTCCACGTCCGCCAGCTCCTTGAACTGGTGGTGCATGGAGGGCAGTCGGCGCTTGATGACATCGGCGGGCATCCGCGTGGAGACGTCCAGGAACACCCCGCCGTGCGGGGAGCCGCGGCCCGCCTTCACCTCGGAGTTGATGGCGCGGGCGACCTCGTCGCGGGGGAGCAGCTCGGGCGGACGCCGGTTGTGGTCCGGGTCCTCGTACCAGCGGTCGCCCTCGCCCTCGGACTGCGCGTACTTCTCCTTGAACACGTCCGGGATGTAGTCGAACATGAACCGCTTGCCCTCGCTGTTGCGCAGCACCCCGCCGTCGCCGCGCACCGACTCGGTGACGAGGATGCCCTTCACCGACGGCGGCCAGACCATGCCGGTGGGGTGGAACTGCACGAACTCCATGTTGATCAGCGGGGCCCCGGCGAGCAGCGCGAGGGCGTGCCCGTCGCCGGTGTACTCCCAGGAGTTGGAGGTCACCTTGAAGGACTTGCCGATGCCGCCGGTCGCCAGCACCACGGCCGGCGCCTCGATGACGAAGAACCGGCCGGACTCCCGCTCGTAGCAGAAGACGCCGGAGACCTTGCCGCCGGACTTCAGGCCGTCACTCTTCAGGACCCGGGTGACCGTGCATTCCTGGTAGACCTTCAGCCGCGCCTCGTAGTCGCCGAACTCCCGCTGGTCCTCCTGCTGGAGCGAGACCATCTTCTGCTGGAGCGTGCGGATCAGCTCAAGGCCCGTGCGGTCGCCGACGTGCGCGAGGCGCGGGTACTCGTGGCCGCCGAAGTTGCGCTGCGAGATCCGCCCGTCGGCCGTACGGTCGAACAGCGCGCCCCAGGTCTCCAACTCCCAGACGCGGTCCGGTGCTTCGCGCGCGTGCAGCTCGGCCATCCGCCACTGGTTGAGGAACTTGCCGCCGCGCATGGTGTCGCGGAAGTGGACCTGCCAGTTGTCGCCCTCGTTGACGTTGCCCATGCTGGCCGCGATGCCGCCCTCGGCCATCACCGTGTGGGCCTTGCCGAACAGCGACTTGCAGATGACGGCGGTGCGCAGGCCCTGTTCGCGGGCCTCGATGGCCGCGCGCAGCCCGGCGCCCCCCGCGCCGACCACGACCACGTCCCACGCGTGCCGTTCCACAGCAGACATCAGAAGAACCTCGGATCGTCGAATACACCGGTGGCGAGCAGGTACACGTAGAAGTCGGCCAGCGCGACGCTGATCAGCGAGGCCCAGGCGAGCCGCGCGTGGCGCGCGTTGAGCCACCCCACCCAGCCCCACAGCCGGTAGCGCACCGGGTGCTGGGAGAAGTGCTTGAGCCGGCCGCCGACGATGTGCCGGCATGAGTGGCAGGAGAGGGTGTACGCCCAGATCAGCACGATGTTGGCCAGGAAGACCAGCGTGCCGAGACCCATGTGGCCCCACGCGTAGGCGGAGTTCCGGAAGGCCAGCACGGTGTCGTACGTGAGGATGCCCGCGACCGGGATCGCCGCGTAGAAGAAGTACCGGTGGATGTTCTGCAGGATCAGCGGGAAGCGGGTCTCGCCGGTGTACTTCCCGTGCGGCTCGGCCACCGCGCAGGCGGGCGGCGAGGCCCAGAAGCCGCGGTAGTAGGCCTTCCGGTAGTAGTAGCAGGTCAGCCGGAAGCCGAGCGGGAAGATCAGGATCAGCAGGGCGGGGGACAGACCCCACCAGCTGCCGAAGATCTCCCAGTTGGGGCCGCCCTTCATGGTCTCGCAGTTCTCCGCGAGGCAGGGCGAGTAGAAGGGCGAGACGTACGGCGCCGCGTAGTAGTCGGCGTTCGCGAAGGCCCGCCAGGTCGAGTAGACGACGAACGCCAGCAGCCCGGCCGCGGTGGCCGCGGGCGCCAGCCACCAGCGGTCGGTCCGCAGGTGCCGGGCGGAAATGGCGGCGCGCGTGGCGGAGAGCACTCCGCCACGCGCGCCGTCGGGTTCGCCGGTGTCCGTTCGGGGTTGGGTACCAGTGGCCAAGGTGGATGACTCCAGGCAGGAGTGGGGTCGACTGCGGACGCGGCTGACGTACGGGATTCCTTACGGCGCGTGCCGGTCGCGCGCGCCGAGCCCCTCGTCCTCGGCGTCGGCCCACAGGGCGGCGTTGTACGGGGTGTCGGGGATGGTGACCATCTCGGGTTTGAGGGTCTCGCCCCGGTTCCGCTCCGGCGGGGCGCTCTCGCGCAGCAGCGCGAGGCTCTCCCTCAGGTGGTCGGTGTCGGCGCGCACCCGGCGGATCTCCAGACCGCCACCGACGTGCTGTTCCAGCCGGTTGACGGTTCTGGCCAGCTCGTCGAGGGAACGCTGTGCGGCTGTCAGGTCGTCGGAAACGGACATAGGGACTGCCCTCGCCTTCGCGCGTGCGGCTCGCTTCGTTCGATGGCAACGCGGACCCGCGGTCGTCGTTGAGGGGCCGACCGCGGATGTGGAGGAAGTGTTGCGCGTCACATCCCGCGTTGGCTAGGCCACGTCCGGGATTCCCCCGTCGTGGCGAGCGCGCGTCGTCGTGCACGCCCCAGCCGTGCGCCCCAGGACGTCTGTGCGGCCCGCCGCCGTACGAGTGGCAATCCGCGTTCCTGTGCCGTGTCGGCGCGCCGGGGTGGAACCTCTCGTTTTCAGTGGTCCATGGATATATGTGATGAGCGACATAAGCGCCCGAATGTGTGCGTTTCGCTCGACCAGAGCGCAGGCAGTGCAAGTGGAGGTCCCCGTCATGTCATCGCGTACACGCCAGCGGCGCCGCACCGCGTTCCTCGTGGCGGGCGCGCTCCTCCCCCTGCCCGTACTGGCCGCCTGCGGCAGCTCCTCCGAGGGCACGCCCGCGGCCACGGCCGTGCCGCAGGACGTCGGCGCCTCCTCGCGCGGGGGCCTGCGCGAGAGCGGGACGCTGCGCTGGGCGATCGACGCCGTGCCCGCGACGCTCAACACCTTCCAGTCCGACGCCGACGCCGCCACCGACCGCGTCGCGGGCGCCGTCCTGCCCGCCCTGTTCACCCTCGACCAGCGCGGCAGGCCGCAGCGCAACCCCGACTACCTGGCCGCCGCCGACGTCATCGAGCGCGAGCCGAAGCAGGTGGTCAGCTACCGGCTCAACAAGAGCGCCGTCTGGACCGACGGCCGCAAGCTCGGCGTCGAGGACTTCACGGCCCAGTGGCAGGCGCTGCGCGGCAAGGACCGCGCCTTCTGGACCGCGCGCAACGCCGGGTACGAGCGCATCCAGAAGATCGAGAAGGGCGCCGCGGCCGGGGAGGTGCGGGTCACCTTCGCCAAGCCGTACACCGACTGGCGCTCGCTGTTCTCGCCGCTCTACCCGCGGTCCGTGATGGGCACCGCGAACTCCTTCAACGACGGTGCGCGGGGGACCCTCCAGGCCACCGCGGGCCCCTTCGCGCTCCGGAACAAGGGCCGCAGCGAGGTCACGCTCGTACGGAACCCGAAGTGGTGGGGCGACAAGGCCCAGCTGGACAAGGTGGTCTTCGCCGCCGTGCCCCGCGACCAGCGCACGGCCGCCCTCGCGGCCGGCCGGCTCGATGTCGCCGAGGTCGACCGGAACGGCGTCGAGAAGATCCACGCCGCGTCCAAGGGGAAGAACGCGCAGACGATCCCCAAGAGCGAGCAGGGCGCGGCCGGCACCCAGGCCACGGCCGCGCGGGTCCGGCGGGCGGAGGCCACGCTGCGCGGCTTCACCGTCCGCAAGTCGCTGGAGCCCGCCTACACCCAGCTCGCGCTCAACGGCTCGGCCGGGCCGCTGGCCGACGAGCGGGTGCGCCGGGCCGTGGCCCGCGCGATCGACCGCAAGGCCATCGCCAAGGCCGTGCTCGGGCCGGTCGACCTGCCCGGGCAGGCGCTCGGCAGCCATCTGATGATGGTCGGCCAGCAGGGCTACCAGGACAACAGCTCGGCCCTCGGCGGCCAGGACACCGAGGCCGCCCAGGCCCTGCTCTCCTCCGCGGGCTGGCGCGAGGGCGGCGGGCTCGCCGGGGAGAAGGGGCCCCAGGCGCGGCTGGACCGCGGCGACCACGAGGACCGGGCCGGGAAGGGCGGCAAGGCCAGGCCGGCCGACGTCCGCACCCTCCAGAAGGACGGCAAGCCGCTGGCGCTGCGCTTCGTGCTGCCGACGGGCCCCGGCACCGAGCCGCTGCGCACCGCCGGGGAGCGGATCTCCCGGATGCTGCAGAAGGTCGGTATCCGGACGCAGATCACCAAGGTCGGCGACGACAGCTACTTCAAGGACCACATCGCCTCCGGCGACTACGACCTGGCCCTGTGGTCCTGGCCCGCCAGCGCCTACCCGGCCACCGACGCCCGGCCGATCTTCGCCAAGCCGCAGCCGGCCCCCGACGGCTCGCTGATCGTCGAGCAGAACTACACGCGGGTGGGCACCGACCACATCGACCAGCTCTTCGACCAGGCGATCAGCGAGCTGGACCCCTCGGCCTCGCGGGCCCTCGTACGCCGCGCCGACGCCCGTATCTGGGCCGCCGCCGGGTCGATCCCGCTCTACCAGCGCCCGCAGCTGGTGGCGGTCCGCTCGAATCTGGCCAACGTCGGGGCCTTCGGCTTCGCGACCCCGCGCTACCAGGACATCGGCTTCAAGAAGTAGCGGACGGGCCGGTACGGACGGGGCTGGGCGGCCGGTTTTCGCCCGGCCCCGTACCATGGGATGCGGCCGTGGCTTTCCTCTACGCACGGCGGGCGCGCGTACCCAGTCCTGTACGCGGAGCCCATCCACGATTCCGGGAGAAGCACCGTAGTGCCCACGCGCCACGACATCCGCAACGTCGCCATCGTCGCCCACGTCGACCACGGCAAGACGACCCTCGTCGACGCCATGCTCAAGCAGGCGGGCGCGTTCGCCGCCCACCAGCAGGTGGACGACCGGGTGATGGACTCCAACGACCTCGAGCGCGAGAAGGGCATCACCATTCTCGCGAAGAACACCGCGGTCAAGTACCACCCCAAGGACGGCGGCGACCCCGTCACGATCAACATCATCGACACCCCCGGCCACGCCGACTTCGGCGGCGAGGTCGAGCGCGGCCTGTCGATGGTCGACGCGGTCGTGCTGCTCGTCGACGCCTCCGAGGGCCCGCTGCCGCAGACCCGCTTCGTGCTGCGCAAGGCGCTCCAGGCCCGGCTGCCGGTCATCCTCTGCATCAACAAGACGGACCGGCCGGACTCCCGTATCGACGAGGTCGTCAACGAGACCTACGACCTCTTCCTCGACCTGGACGCGGACGAGGACCAGATCGAGTTCCCGATCGTCTACGCCTGCGCGCGGGACGGCGTCGCCTCGCTGACCAAGCCGGAGGACGGCACGGTCCCGGGCGACTCCACCAGCCTGGAGCCGTTCTTCACCGCCCTGCTGGAGACCGTCCCGGCGCCGCAGTACGACGAGGAGGCGCCGCTCCAGGCGCACGTCACCAACCTGGACGCCGACAACTTCCTCGGTCGGATCGCGCTGCTCCGCGTCGAGCAGGGCGAACTGAAGAAGGGCCAGACCGTCGCGTGGATCAAGCGGGACGGCACGATCTCCAGCGTCCGCATCACCGAGCTGATGATGACCGAGGCGCTGACCCGCAAGCCCGCCGAGAAGGCGGGCCCCGGTGACATCTGCGCGGTGGCCGGTATCCCGGACATCATGATCGGCGAGACGCTGGCCGACCCGGAGAACCCGATCGCGCTGCCGCTGATCACGGTCGACGAGCCGGCGATCTCCATGACCATCGGTACCAACACCTCGCCGCTGGTCGGCCGGGGCGGCACCGGCAAGGGCGCGGACAACAAGGCTGCGGTCAAGGACCGCAAGGTCACCGCCCGCCAGGTCAAGGACCGGCTGGACCGCGAGCTGATCGGCAACGTCTCGCTGCGCGTCCTGGACACCGAGCGCCCCGATGCCTGGGAGGTGCAGGGTCGCGGTGAGCTGGCGCTGGCCATCCTGGTCGAGCAGATGCGCCGTGAGGGCTTCGAGCTGACCATCGGCAAGCCGCAGGTGGTCACGCAGGAGATCAACGGCAAGATGCACGAGCCGGTCGAGCGTATGACGATCGACGTGCCCGAGGAGCACATGGGCGCCGTCACGCAGCTCATGGGCGTCCGCAAGGGCCGTATGGACAACATGTCGAACCACGGCTCCGGCTGGGTCCGTATGGAGTTCGTCGTGCCGTCCCGTGGCCTCATCGGCTTCCGTACGGAGTTCCTGACCAACACCCGCGGTACGGGCATCGCCCACTCGATCCACGAGGGCCACGAGCCGTGGTTCGGCCAGCTGCAGACCCGGAACAACGGTTCACTGGTCGCCGACCGCGCCGGTGCCGTCACGCCGTTCGCAATGATCAACCTGCAGGAGCGCGGCGTCCTGTTCACCGAACCCGGCACCGAGGTGTACGAGGGCATGATCGTCGGCGAGAACTCGCGCTCCGACGACATGGACGTGAACATCACCAAGGAGAAGAAGCTCACCAACATGCGGTCGGCGTCGGCCGACTCGTTCGAGGCGGTCGTTCCGCCGCGGAAGCTCTCGCTGGAGCAGTCGCTGGAGTTCTGCCGCGACGACGAGTGCGTCGAGGTGACCCCGGAGGCCGTGCGCATCCGCAAGGTCGTCCTGGACCAGAAGGAGCGCGCCCGCACCGCCTCGCGCGCCAAGCGCTGACCTGACCGGATCTCATCGGTGGCCCGTCGGCTGTTGCCGGCGGGCCACCGGTGTTTGATGTGGCCGATGGGTTGGGCTGTCAACTGGTTTCTGTTGGATTGTGTTCGATAATCGGTGACTTCTTTGCGGAAGTTGAGGCAACCGTCCGATTCATGGGTGTCTGTAACGGATTAATTTGTCCGGATTCCGGACTTTCGGCAGCCGTGATGTGACCAAACCGAGATCCCTTACCCGTGGTTTGCCGCGCGAAATGCCCTGATAGTTGGCTTCATTGAGCTCGGGTCAATGGGTCACGCGCGAACGGGGTGCGCCGACTCACGAGCGACAGAGTGCCGGTGGCTGCTGTCAGGGGTGTCAGCGCGGCCGGCGCTCTTCCATGTAGACAAACAGTGGACTCCTGAGGAGGCGAACCCATGCGCGGTGCCAAGAGCGCCAAGTGGGTCGTGGGCGCGATAGTCGTGGCGATGGCCGCGAGCGCCTGCGGAGGCGGCAGCAGCGACGAGGGCGCGGGCAGCGGGGACGGGATCGTCACCGCGGCCTGGGGCGACCCCCAGAACCCCATCGAGCCGGCCAACACCAGCGAGGTGCAGGGCGGCAAGGTCCTCGACATGATCTTCCGGGGCCTCAAGGAGTACGACCCGAAGACCGGCGAGGCCAAGGACGCCATGGCCGAGTCCGTGAAGACCGACGACCAGCAGAACTTCACCTTCACCCTCAAGAAGGGCTGGAAGTTCAGCGACGGCACCCCGGTGACCGCCAAGTCCTACGTCGACGCCTGGAACTATGGCGCCTACCTGCCCAACAAGCAGATCGGCTCGTACTTCTTCTCCGACATCGAGGGCTACGACGACGTCCACCCCGCCGACGAGAAGTCCGAGCCCAAGGCCAAGACCATGTCCGGCCTCAAGGTCGTGGACGACCACACCTTCACCGTGAAGCTGAAGGAGAAGTTCTCCACCTGGCCGCAGCGCCTGGGCTACAAGGCCTACTCCCCGCTGCCCCAGGCGTTCTTCGACGACCACGACGCCTGGCTCAAGAAGCCCATCGGCAACGGCCCGTACCAGGTGGACTCGTTCCAGAAGGGCAAGGGCATGCAGCTCTCGGTCAACGAGAGCTACGCCGGGGACTCCAAGCCGAAGAACAAGGGCGTCGAGCTCAAGGTCTACACGGACTACAACACCGCGTACAACGACGTCCTGGCCGGCAACCTCGACGTGCTGGACGACGTCCCGGCCGGGCAGCTGGCCAACGTCGAGTCCGACATGGGCGGCCGGTACATCAACCAGCCCGCGGGCATCATCCAGACCCTGGCCTTCCCGCTCTACGCCGAGGGCTGGGGCACGAAGGACGCGGCCAAGGTCCGCCAGGGCATCTCCATGGCGATCAACCGCGAGGAGATCACCAAGAAGATCTTCCAGGACACCCGCACCCCCGCCAAGGACTTCACCTCGCCCGTGCTGGGCGTCCCAGGCGGCTACTCCGAGGACGTCTGCGGCGAGTTCTGCACGTACGACCCCAAGAAGGCCAAGCAGCTCATCGAGGAGGGCGGCGGCATCCCCGGCGGCCAGCTCGTGCTGTCCTCCAACGTGGACACCGGCTCCCACCGGGACTGGATGGACGCGGTCTGCAACAGCATCAACAACGCGCTGGGCAAGAAGGACTCCTGCCGCGTGAACCCGGTCGGAACCTTCGCGGACTACCGCAACCAGGTCACCGACAAGGAGATGAAGGGCCCGTTCCGCGCCGGCTGGCAGATGGACTACCCGCTCATCGACAACTTCCTCACCCCGCTGTACAAGACCGGCGCCAGCTCCAACGACGGCTCGTACAGCAACAAGGAGTTCGACGAGCTGCTCGGCAAGGCCAACGCCGAGGCGGACACCGGCAAGGCGATCAAGCTGTACCAGGACGCGGAGAAGCTCCTCGTCCAGGACATGCCCGCGATCCCGCTCTGGTACCAGAACGGCAGCAGCGCCCACTCGGAGCGCGTCGACAACGTGAAGCTGGACGCCTTCAGCGTCCCGGTCTTCAAGGACATCACCGTCAAGTGACGCCCTGACGAGGGCCTCCCGACACTCCGGGAGGCCTCCGTCGGCCTGCCTCTAGCGAGAGGGGGCGGCGGCCCGTCCCGTCCTGGGCCGCCGCCTCCCCCCACCTGAAGGAGTAGCCATGGGGCGCTACGTCATCCGACGACTGCTCCAGATGATCCCCGTGTTCGTGGGGACCACCTTTCTGATCTTCGCCATGGTCTACGCGCTCGGCGACCCCGTGGCAGCCATGTTCGGCGACCGGGCCCCCGACCCGGCGACCCTCGCCCGGATCCGCGCCGAACTCAACCTCGACAAGCCCCTGCTGCAGCAGTACCTGCTCTACATGGGCGGGATCTTCACCGGGGACTTCGGCCAGGCCTTCAACGGCCAGCAGGTCACCGAGCTGATGGGCGAGGCCTTCCCCGTCACCGCGCGGCTCACCATGATCGCCGTCGGTATCGAGATCGTCCTCGGCATCACCCTGGGCCTGTTCAGCGGGTTGCGCCGCGGCCGGCTCGTCGACACCCTGACGCTGATCTCCACGCTCGTGGTGATCTCCATCCCGGTGTTCGTGATCGGCTATCTCGCCCAGTACTTCCTGGCCGTCGAGTGGCAGCTCGTCAAGCCCTCGGTGTCCAGCGCCGCCACCTTCGACGAACTCATCGTCCCCGCCTTCGTCCTGGCCGGACTGTCCCTGGCGTACGTGACGCGGCTGACGCGGGCCTCCGTGGCGGAGAACCTGCGCGCGGACTACATGCGCACCGCGGTCGCCAAGGGCCTGCCGCGCCGCCGGGTGATCGGCGTGCACCTGCTGCGCAACTCCCTGATCCCCGTGGTGACGTTCATCGGCACCGACATCGGGGCGCTGATGGGCGGGGCGATCGTCACGGAGCGGATCTTCAACGTGCACGGCGTCGGCTACCAGCTCTACCAGGGCCTGGTCCGGGGCAACTCCCCGACGGTGGTCGGCTTCGTCACCATCCTGGTGCTCGTCTTCCTCCTGGCGAACCTGCTCGTCGACCTGCTCTACGCGGTCTTGGACCCGAGGATCCGCTATGCCTGACCAGATCGAGAAGACCGCCGTCGGCACCCTCGACCCCGAGCCCGTCGCCGCCGCTGCCCCGGCCACCGACCGGGAGAAGCCGCGCAGCCTGTGGAACGACGCGTGGCGCGAACTGCGCCGCAACCCCGTCTTCATCGCCTCCGCGCTGATGATCCTCTTCCTGGTGACCGTCGCGCTCTGGCCGTCCCTGTTCACCTCGACCAGCCCCACCGACTGCCAGCTCGCCAAGTCCCGCCAGGGCGCCGCGTCCGGCCACCCCTTCGGCTTCGACCTCCAGGGCTGTGACGTCTACGCCCGTACGATCTACGGCGCCCGCGCGTCGGTGACCGTCGGCGTGCTGGTCACCCTCGGCGTCGCGCTGCTCGGCGGCGTACTCGGCGGCCTGGCCGGCTACTTCGGCGGCTGGTGGGACGCGCTGCTGTCCCGGATCACGGATGTCTTCTTCGGCATCCCGATCCTGCTGGGCGGCCTGGTCATCCTGTCGGTGATCAAGGGCGGCAGCATCTGGACCGTCATCGGCTTCATGATCGCCCTCGGCTGGCCGCAGATCGCGCGCATCGCGCGCGGCTCGGTGATCACCGTCAAGCAGCAGGACTACGTGCAGGCGGCCCGCGCCCTGGGCGGGTCCACCGGCCGGATCCTGCTCCGGCACATCCTGCCGAACGCGGTCGCCCCCGTGATCGTGGTCGCGACCATCGCGCTCGGCATGTACATCTCGGTCGAGGCCACGCTCTCGTACCTCGGTGTCGGCCTCAAGCCGCCGACGGTCTCCTGGGGCCAGGACATCTCGGCGGCGGCCGTGCAGTACCGCAACGCGCCGCACATGCTGCTGTGGCCCGCGGGCGCGCTGAGCCTCACGGTCCTGTCGTTCATCATGCTCGGCGACGCGGTGCGCGACGCCCTCGACCCCAAGCTGCGCTGAGGGAGGCGTACGTGACCACTGTGGAGAAGAAGTCCGAAGGCCGGGTTCCGGCGCCGCGCCCCGAGGGCGAGGACGGCGGCCCGCTGCTCGAAGTCCGGGACCTGCACGTGGAGTTCCACACCCGGGACGGCGTCGCGAAGGCCGTCAACGGGGTGAGCTACAGCGTCGGCGCGGGGGAGACGCTGGCCGTGCTGGGGGAGTCCGGTTCGGGCAAGTCGGTGACCGCGCAGGCGATCATGGGCATCCTCGACATGCCGCCCGGCAGGATCCCGCGGGGCGAAGTGCTCTTCCGCGGCCGGGACATGCTGAAGATGTCCGCGGAGGAGCGCCGGAGGATCCGCGGCCGGAAGATCGCGATGATCTTCCAGGACGCGCTGTCCTCGCTGAACCCGGTGCTGAGCGTGGGCTACCAGCTGGGCGAGATGTTCCGTGTGCACGAGGGCCTGTCGCGCAAGGAGGCGCGGGCGAAGGCCATCGAGCTGATGGATCGCGTACGCATCCCGGCGGCGAAGGAGCGGGTGGGCGATTACCCGCATCAGTTCTCGGGGGGTATGCGGCAGCGGATCATGATTGCGATGGCGCTTGCTCTGGAGCCGGATCTGATCATCGCGGATGAGCCCACGACGGCGTTGGACGTCACCGTCCAGGCCCAGGTGATGGACCTGCTGGCCGAGCTCCAGCGCGAGTTCAACATGGGCCTGATCCTGATCACCCACGACCTGGGTGTGGTGGCGGATGTGGCCGACAAGATCGCGGTGATGTACGCGGGGCGGATCGTGGAGACGGCCCCGGTGCGTGAGCTGTATGGGAGCCCCGCTCACCCGTACAC
Organism: Streptomyces pathocidini; assembly: GCF_001418495.1. Taxonomy (GTDB): domain Bacteria; phylum Actinomycetota; class Actinomycetes; order Streptomycetales; family Streptomycetaceae; genus Streptomyces; species Streptomyces pathocidini. Next base: position 14,451 of record NZ_LIQY01000001.1, read on the forward strand.
GCGTGGTCTGCTGGACTCCATCCCGCGGCTGGACCGCAAGGGGCAGGAGCTGTACGCGATCAAGGGCCTGCCGCCCAACCTGCTGAAGGTGCCGACGGGTTGCCCGTTCAACCCGCGCTGCCCGCAGGCACAGGACATCTGCCGTACGGACATCCCCGTACTGCACGACGTGGCCCCGGGCCGGGGCAGCGCCTGCCACTTCTGGAAGGAGACGATCGGTGACTGATTCTGTTGCGGCTCCTGCGGGGGTTGTTGGGGCTGCGGGAGTTGTTGGGGCTGTTGCGGCGGCTCGGGAGTCCCGGGAGTCCGGGAAGTCTCGGGAACCTCGGGAGCCGATCCTCCAGGTGCGGAACCTGGTCAAGCACTTCCCGCTGACCCAGGGCGTCCTCTTCAAGCGCCAGATCGGCGCGGTCAAGGCCGTGGACGGGGTCTCCTTCGACCTCTACCAGGGCGAGACGCTGGGCATCGTCGGCGAGTCGGGTTGTGGGAAGTCCACGGTCGCGAAGCTGCTGATGACGCTGGAGACGGCGACGGCGGGTGAGGTCTTCTACAAGGGCGAGGACATTACGCGGTTGTCGGGGCGGGCGTTGAAGGCGGTGCGGCGGAATATCCAGATGGTGTTCCAGGATCCGTACACGTCGTTGAATCCGCGGATGACGGTGGGCGACATCATTGGTGAGCCTTTTGACATCCATCCGGAGGTGGCGCCGAAGGGGGACCGGAGGCGGCGGGTCCAGGAACTGCTGGATGTGGTGGGCCTGAATCCGGAGTACATCAACCGCTACCCGCACCAGTTCTCGGGTGGCCAGCGCCAACGGATCGGGATCGCACGGGGGTTGGCGCTGAACCCCGAGATCATCATCTGCGACGAGCCGGTCTCGGCGCTGGATGTCTCGGTGCAGGCGCAGGTGGTGAACCTGATGGAGAAGCTGCAGGACGAGTTCGACCTGTCGTACGTGTTCATCGCGCACGACCTGTCGATCGTGCGGCACATCTCGGACCGGGTCGGGGTCATGTACCTGGGCCGGTTCGTCGAGATCGGCACGGACGAGCAGATCTACGACCACCCGACGCACCCCTACACCCAGGCGCTGCTGTCGGCGGTCCCGGTACCGGATCCCGAGGCGCGGGACGGCCGGGAACGGATCATCCTGGCGGGCGATGTCCCGTCCCCCGCGAACCCGCCGTCCGGCTGCCGCTTCCGCACCCGCTGCTGGAAGGCGCAGGCGCGGTGCGCCGAGGAGGTGCCGCTGCTGGCGGTCCCGACCCGCTTCGCGGCCTCGGCCTCACCGGCGGCGCACGAGTCGGCATGCCACTTCGCGGAGGAGAAGGACGTGGTCCACGCGTAGTCGCCTGCGGCTGGGCTTCGCGTGTATCGGTTGTGGCGCGCTGCGGAGGGTTTGCTCTCCGTGGCGCGCCACGTTGCGTTGCGGGTTCTGCTGGCTCAGGGGCTCTGCGGCCTGAGGTTGAACCACACCGCCTTGCCGGTGAGGCCGGCGTCCTTGTCGGTGTAGTCGTCCACGCCCCAGGCGTCGGCGCACGTCTCGACAATGGAGAGCCCTCGCCCGTTCTCGTCGTCCAACTGGGCGGTGAACGCGTGGGGTTGAGCGTCCCCGGCATCCCACACCGCGACCCGCACCCCGTCCGATGACCGGTCCACACTGACGTACGCGTCGGTTTCGCTGTAGCGGTACGCGTTGGTGACCAGCTCCGAAACGAGTAATTCGGCCGTGTCGACCAGGCAGTCGAGCCGCGCCGCACGCAACACGCTCCGAACCGTCGCCCGCACGACGCCGACAGCCCGCGGATCGTGGGGGATGAACAGTCCGTAGGACCAGGGGGGCTCTTCAGGCATGCGCATATGGCAGCCTCCAGGTGAGGACTATCTGTGACTGGTGCCACACGTACCGTAGGGCGAACGGTTAGAAATTTTCAACCTGGTTGCCCGGATGGGCAGTTACGAGATGGACTTGGCGTCGCGTCACGAGTGAAACTGTGCGAGCCAGCCAGGGGAGGAGCCGCATGGGGTTGAGGGTCAATCCGACCTACCGTCAGCGCCGCTTCGGAGCAGAACTCCGTAGCCTGCGCGACCGGGCGGGTCTCTCGTCCGGCGATGCGGCCGCCCTGTTGGGGATGCGCCAGTCCCAGCTCAGCAACATCGAGGCGGGCAAGACGGGGCTGTCTGCGGAGCGAGTTGAGCGGCTGGCGCGGGCTGCCGGTGAGAAATCTGACACCTATCTCAAAGCCCTGGTCGAGCTGGGGCAGGATTCGGGCAAGGGGTGGTGGAGCGGCTATCGCGAGGAGATGAGGCCGTCCTACCTCGACTTGGCCGAGCTCGAGGCGGCTGCCGCCAGGCTCAACAGCTATGAGCACATGTACATCCCCGGGCTGTTCCAGACTTTCGAGTACGCGATGGCTGTCCACCGCGAGAGTTTCGTCCCCACCCCGCCGGAAGCGCAGGAGCGACTGGTCGAGTTCCGTATGGAGCGCCAGAAGGTACTCAGAGGAGAGCGCCCGCCGCAGATGCACGCCATCATCCACGAGTCGGCTCTCCGGGTACGCTACGGCGGCAGAGAGGTCATGCGGGATCAGTTGCTCAAGCTGATCGAGGTATCGCGGTTCCCCAACGTGACGATTCAGGTGTATCCGCTGGACTTCGAAGGACGCGTAGCCTTCAACAGTTCGTTCATGATGCTTGAGCCGCCTGTCCGGGAATTGGGGACCGTCCAACTGGAGCAGTTCGGCAAGTCGTTGTACCTGGGGGACCGGGAGGGGATCACCAAGTACAGCGATACCTTTGCGTTGCTGGCCGAACTGGCGCTCCCGCCCATCGACCCCAGCGCCGCGCCGGAGGCTCGTTCCGCGAAGGACTCCCTCGGCCTCGTCCAGCACATCCTCTACCCACTGCTCTAGGAGAAGCGCGAATGTCCCAGCTCAGGTGGCGGAAGTCTTCATTCAGCACCGCCGAGGGCGACAACTGCGTCGAGGTCGCCTCCTTGGCCCAGGCTGTCGCCGTTCGTGACTCGAAAGATCCCGAGGGGCCATTCCTGACGTTCAGCTCCGACGCCTTTGCGTCTTTCGTATCCGCCGCGGTGAGTGGTGGGTTCGGGGAGGCGAGGTGACGCGAGCTGCGCTCAGGTGGCGGAAGTCGAGCTACAGCGAAGGCGGATCAGACACCTGCGTTGAGGTCGCGGCCTTGCCGCACGTCGTGGGCGTTCGGGACTCGAAGGACCCCGACGGGCCCGTGCTCACGTTCCGGGCGGGCGCCTTCGCGGCCTTCGTCGCCGCCGCGGCGAGTGGGGGGTTCCGGGCACGGGCCCGGTGAGCGGAACGGCCGACAGGGGGCCCGCCGGTCGGGCCCCTGACAGCGGGTCGCGCCCCCGCCCCCCGCGCCTACGCGCCGTACGTGACACGGACGTTCGCGAAGCCGAGGGACCGCAGGAGCCCTCCAGCATCCTCGTCGTGTTCTATTCGGCCTGGGCCGTCAGTCGGCACACCCCCACATCATCACGACGAGGGCTTTGGCCACATGAGATCGAGTCCCTCTGAAAGTCGCCGCAAGACGCTGGCGGAGATGGATGTCTACAGCTCGCGTAGACCGGTCAGCACCCGCCCGATGATCAGTGGCCCGGCCTGTTGGTCGTCGGTGTCGATGGGAGGCTGGGCGGGCACCTCGACCCAGACGAACTTCCCGGGATGCTTGCTGGGAGTGGTAGTAGCCCCAGCGGCGTGCCATCGCTGAGGTGAGGAGCAGTCCTCTCGGCCTCCGGTGGCATTCTCGTCGGCGGACTGAGGTGTGGGCAGGCGTGGGTCTTTGTCGCCGATGGCGAGAAGGACCCCCGTTCTGGTGGGCCAGAGCCTGAGCAAGATCGTGGCGAGTGCCGGCGAACTTTCGACGTCTGATGGTGTCTGCTCTGGGTGGGCATGGCAGATGGCGTTGGTAGTGAGTTCCGAGACGAGGGGTCGGGCTACCTCGGTGCCCTCGTCGGGGAATCGCCAGTGTCGTAGCACGTCGACAGTGTGGCGGCGGGCCCAAGAGACGGCGTTGGGTGTGGCCGCGAGGATCAAGTCGCTGACGGGTGGGTGGGGTTGATTCACGCGGGTGGCTCCCTCGGCTGCGTGGCCGGGCGGGTGCGGGGCACTGTGTGTGGCGCGGAAGGGCGGGCCCCGGAGGGCAGCGGAGGTCTGACCGTCCGGGGCCCGCTCGCCGCCAGGCGGCGCTACTTCGTCGCGACGACGTAGACACTGCCCCAGCGGCGCTTCGGGTTGGCCATGGAGGAGTCGAACGTCCAGGGTTCGACGGTGGTGAAGCCGGCTTCGGTGAAGAGCTGGACGAGCTTCTCGTGGTCGTACGCCCAGAGGTGCGCGGTGTAGTTGGGGTCGTCGTCCTGGTCGCGGAAGACGAGGTTGACGAGGTCGAGCTGGGTGTTGATGTCGCCGAGGCAGTCGCGCTTGGCGTACCAGCGGTCGATCGTCTCGGTGGAGCGGTCGAGGGCGCCGGGGTACTGGCTGAGCGCGAAGGCGGCGTCGGGGACGCCGGTGATGATCTGGCCGCCGGGTACCAGTACGCGGTGGGATTCGGCGACGTAGTGCTTGACGGAGCATGGGTAGTCGATGTGCTCCATGAAGTGCTCGGAGAAGATCGTCTGGACGGTGTCGTCGTGGAGGGGGATGCCTTCGCGGACGTCCCAGAGGAGGTCGGCGGGCGGGACGGCGTCGATGTTGAAGAAACCGTCGATGCGGTGGGTTCCGCCGCCGATCTGCACTTTGGTGGGCTTCTGGTCGATCCTGCCGCTGGGCCATGCGCGTTGGCTGGCGTGGTGGTGTCGGTGGAGTTCGATCTCCCGGGCGGCGGCTCGGAGGCTGCGGGCCAAGCCGTGGGTTGTGGCGGGGTGGTCCAGGAGAGAGGCGATCTGTCCGCTGAGGGGGTCGGTTGAGGGCATGCCGAAGCGACGCATGACGGCTCCTAGTCAAAGGGACGCTGTTGTGAGGGGCGGACTGCGGGGAACGCGGAGGGAGTCACGCGGCGCTGGGCGCGGGGGCAGTCCACTGGTTGTTCCGCATGAGGGTGTACTTGATGTCGACCAGTCGCGGGGCGATGGTCAGGTCGAGTTGCTCGGCCGGGTGGACGTGGCCGGCGTGGTCCTGCTCGGCACGCCACACGCGGTAGTCGAGGTTGGGATAGGCGGGGTTGATGCCGATCTCGCCTTTGGGCATCGTGCCGTTGAATGGCGCGACGATGTCCATGTGGTTCCAGTAGTTCCAGGCTTGCAGGGCCTTGTACTGGTCGAAATAGAAGTAGAAGTCGGGGTAGCGGCCGAACGTGCGCAGTTCCCGGTGGATGAGGTGGCCCAGGAGCGGGCCGAGCTGGGTGGCGAGGGCGTCGAATTCCCAGCGGGTGCGGTGCCAGGCTTCGGGGATCTCTCCAGGGGGGAAGAGGCGTGCGGCGACGAGGTGGCTGATCCGCTCGACGAGGTACGTACGCGCGTGGTCGGTGTCGACGGTGGGGTCGACCTGCATCAGGAGCGCGGCGAGCCGGTTGGGATGGGGGCGGAACTTCGCGAGGTCGAACTTGCCGGCCATGGCGGGGAAGGAGGCGAACAGCATCTCCTTGTACAGCCAGTTGTTCAGTTCCCCGAGTTCGGCCAGGCGGCGGGTGTGCTGGGAGGTGGAGTGGAGCATCAGATACTCCGCGAGCACCTCGAAGTACAGGTACCCCAGGATCGGCAGACGCTGGATGGTCTCGTCGAGCTGTTGGAGGAACGGTTCGGGGTCGACGCGCGTGCCTTGGTAGGCCACGGCGGCGGCTGTGGCGAGGAACGCGGCTGAGTTTTTGATGCGGCCGACGACGGTTTCGCCGAGGTGATGGCGCTCGGTCTTGCTGAGCAGGTATTCGAGGTGGCTATAGATCTGTAGGTGGATCAGGCCGAGTCGGAGGTAGTCGACGCCAGCGAGCCCCCGGTATGCCTGCGGTGGTGTGTTGATCTCGAAAATCAGGGGTGTCGGGGTGCGGTCAGTTACGCGGAGTCTGGCCAGGGAGGCCGGTGCTTCCTTCGTCAGCACGTAGGAGGCAAGGTTGTGCATACGGAAGCCCTGGGCGGTCTCAGTGAGCGGAGCGCAGTAGATGCTTCCGACGAGGCAGCCCCCTGACGGGTAGAGGACTCCCTGCTGGTTGATTTCCTCCAGGGCGTGGGTGACATGGAGCAGGTGCAGCTTGCCGTTGCCGCTCAACGCATCGAAGAGGGTGTTCTGGCGTAGAAGCTTCCCGTTCGGCGTCTCCTCGGCCAGGCGCTGGTCCCATGCTGCGGTCTGTGAGGCGAGCGGGTCGTTGGCGTCGGCAGGTCCGGGGATGAGCGTGGAGTCGAAGAAGGCGTGGGCATCGGCCCACAGGTGGTAGGCGTCGAGGAAGTCCACGGTTACACCAGGCCCTTCTCTGCCAGGGCGAAGCGGACGGCTTCGGGGCTGCTGGCGCCTGCCAGTTGGGCCTTCTCGGAGATGACCACGAGGTCGAAGGCGAGGCTGCGGAACTGGTCGAACGCCAGCTGGCGGACGCGCCGGACGTCCGGCCACCACTTGAGCTTCGGCAAGCGGTAGCGGTCCAGAGCGTCGGCGGCCTTGACCACGTCGACGATGTGCTCGGCGCGTGCGTGGTCGCTGCGGTCGTCGGTGCTGAAGGCGGTGTACGGAACGTCGTGCAGGCGCACGGCAGCGGCTGCCTGCACGATCCGGAAGGGCGTGGCGGTGATATCGAAGTGCCCCCACACGGTGTCGGCGTTCGCGGCGAGCCAGACGGCTGCGCGGTCGCCGTGCCCCTGATCGTCCTTGTCATGGCGGCGCTGGCAGTCGTGAATGGCGGCGGCGACGATCGCGGTGGCGGTGTCGGCGTCGTCCAGGCCGTTCGCCTCGGCGAGGACAGCGGCCAGTGCTGCCGTGCGCATGCCGTGTCTGACGCCATGGAGTGACGTGTACAGCCGGGGGTCGGCCATCCAGGCGGGTGGTACACCGGCGCGCTTGATCAGGCTCTGCGATGTGTGACGCAGGGTCCGCCGTGGTGCCGGCGGGAGGTCAGGCTGGTTGCCCGCGATCCACGCGATGGTCGTGTGATCCATGCACTGGTGGAGCGGTAGCCGCCCTTGGGCAGCCAGGTCGATCAGATTTGCGGTCGCTGGGGTCGTGCTCATCTGTGCCCACCCCCTTGGTGGTCTCCGCGGTGTCTTGCCTACCGGATAAGTGGGGCTTCCTGCTTGCGTTCCTTCTCGGCGGCCTCGAAGGCGGCAGTGAAGTCGGCCAGCTCCTGCTCAGTCATCAAGCTCACGCCCAATTCGGCGGCGACGTTCGTGATCTTCGCGGCTGCCTCGACACGATCGGCATCCGCGGCACCGTCGTCGAGCAGGATCTCGAACTCGGCGTGATAGCCCCACGCCTCGCTCCACTTGACCGCGATCTCGACGCCGTCGAAGCGGAAGTTGTGGCGGAAGTTGAACGCCTCGTGCATGGTCGTCTCGAAGCCGAGGGCGTTGAACACCTTCACCGCGGCGGGAACGTCGGCGGGGGCGATGGCGAACTCGGTCTCCGCGAAGGCCGTTCCCTGACCGATCTTGCTTCCCTTGAGCGTGATCTTGGCGGTCCCGGCGGCCGTGTTGTCGGTAACCTTCAGGAGCCTGTCGGGGAACACGTAGAAGTAGATGTGCTTGTCGTCCCTGCCTAGGTCTTCACCGTCCGCCTTCAGACGGGCGACCAGCTGGTCGTGGGCTTCCTTGGTGAAGCGGGCACGCATCTCGATCTCGACGGCCATGGGGTGCTGTCTCCTCGTTTCAGGCATGGCGAAGCCGCCCGGACCCTGCCGCAAGGGGGCCTGTCCGGTGGGGTGGCTGTGTGAAATTGGTGGTCAGAGGCGGGTGACGCGGCCGGTTCCAGGCGCCGGCCACATCACCCGATGTGCATCTGTGGTGTCACCCGAGGTCGCCGAAGCGGTCCTGGACGACGCCCGAGTGCAGGTAGGTCGGAATAGAGACGCCGCCCACCGAGGTGCGGCTGGTAGCGACCTGTTCCTCCGTGTCGCTGGGAAAGCCCTCCAGGAGGCGGAGGCACTGCTGGACCCATTCACGCGACTTGGGCCAGTCGCCCAGGTCACGGTGGCGCACCGCCAGGGCGTACGCGGTCTCTGTGGCCGCCCATCGGTCGGTTACCAGCTCTCGCTGGAAGATCGACTCCAGTTCCTCGGCGGAGGCCATGCGGGTCTGGTTGGTCATGGTGCCCTCTCAGGTCAGACGGTCGTGCGTAGTGGTGATCAACGCGTCGGCGCCCCCGCAGTGACGCCGTAAGTCACCTCTAGTAGGTGTAGATCTCGGCCAGCGTCTTGTAGTCCTGCAGCTCGTCCTTGTCGAACCACAGCTCCACCTCCTGCTTGGCCTCCTCCGCGTTGCCGGAGGCATGAACGAGGTTCGCTACCGCCTTGCCCGTGGCGATGCTGGCGGCAGAGCTGTAGTGCGACAGGTCCCCGCGCACCGTGCCGGCCGGAGCCTCGTTCGGATACGTGCTGCCCACGATCTTTCGGACGGTGGCGATGGCGTCATAGCCCTCCAGCACCAAGGCGATGACAGGCCCTTGCTGCATGAAGGTGGCAGTGACGCCGTAGACCTCCGAGCCCAGCCGCTCCTCCAGGTCGAAGTAGTGGCGGCGGGTGAACTCCTCGTCCATCCACTTCATCTTGGTGCCGACGATCTTCAGCGCGGCGTCCTCGAACCGCGAGATGATCCTTCCCGCCAGGCCACGCGCCAGCGCATCGGGCTTGAGTAGAACGAGCGTGCGCTCGACGGTGTGTGCCTGATCCTTGGGCATTGGCTCCCTTTCGCCTTTCTAACAACCGGACATGACGGGTTCTCAGCCGTCACCTGCTGAGGTTACCGGCGCTGACATGGCGGTTCGGACGTACGGGCAACGCCTCGGACGGGCGAAATGCTGACGGTGATGAAATTGGCCAACGGGACAGGGCCCAGATGAGCCAACTTCCCATCCAGTGTTACCTGTTGGTGCGTCGCATCTAAGATCTCCTCTGTGGTCGACTGACGCTCTCGCGCCACGCACTGGACTCCCAAGGGCTGAGCAGTTCACCGGGTGATTCCTTGCCCTGGTGACTCCGATTCTTCCGGAGCCCAATCCGCACCACTATGTAGCGCCAGTGCAGTGGGAGTGCACCTTCGGCGCGCAGGTTCCTGCACCGCGAGCGATGACGGAGGGGCAGCCTCGTGGACGTGATCGAGCTGTGGAGTGGCCGCTACGCCTGCCTGCTGCAATCCGCTCTGCGCTTCACCAACGAACAGTTCGCCGCCCGTCTGGGCATCGCTGTGCGGACCGTAGCCACCTGGCACTCCGACGCGGCCGTCGTACCCCGCCGGGAGATGCAGCAGCTCCTCGACACCATCCACGAGCAGGCCCCGGAGGCAGCGAGACAGCGCTTCGCACTCCTCGTCGCCGCCGAGCGGACCCCGGAGATTGCTCCACCGGTTGGCGCCCAAGCGCTCCGCGTGGCCATCGCCGTGGTCGTCCGGGATCACAAGGTGCTGTTGGTCTGCCGCCGCGACGACGACGCGACCGGCATCACCTGGCAGTTCCCCGCCGGTGTGATCAAGCCCGGCGGCAAGGCGGAGACCACCACGGTGCGGGAGACACTCGACGAGACAGGCGTCCACTGCGCGGTCCGGCAGCACCTCGGCAACCGGCTCCACCCGGTAACCGGTGTGCTGTGCGAGTACTTCCTCTGCGAGTACCTCGCAGGTGAGGCCAAGAACACCGACACCGTCGAGAACATCGACGTGATGTGGGTCCCCAGGAACGCAGTGACCCGCTTCATCCCCACCGATACGATCTTCCCGCCCATTCTCGCCGTGCTGGAGGAACAGACGTGACGCAGCAGAACGCAAACGAGCGACCGGGCATCGCCGCGGCGATCGTCGTCCACGAGAGCCGCGTGCTCATGGTGCGGCGCCGTGTCAGCGAGGGCCAGCTCTCCTGGCAGTTCCCCGCCGGCGAGGTCGAACCAGGCGAGACACGCGAAGACGCCGCCGTACGCGAAACCAAGGAAGAGACCGGCCTGGACGTGGCCGCCGTCAAGCTCCTTGGCGAGCGGGTCCACCCGAAGACGGGCCGGCTGATGTCGTACACCGCCTGCGAGGTCGCGGGCGGGACGGCCTACGTCGCGGACACCGACGAGCTGGCCGAACTCGCGTGGGTGGCGCACGCCGACATCCCCGAGTACGTGCCCTACGGGCTCTACGAGCCGGTGCAGCAGCATCTGGACGCCACGCTGAGGTGACTGCCGACCCGGGTATGGGTCGGCAACTCTGCTGGCTGAGTGGGAAGTTATTCTTGGTCGCGCCCCTCCCCGCGAGCGTAGACGCTTATTTTCTCATGCGAGTGCAGCTACACGTCGCTCAAGCTCAGCACGAGTCGGCCTCTTTGACGGCGGAGTAGCCGCTGGCTTTGGAGGAGAGGACGGTTCACCGCCACCTGACTGGCGCGAAGGACACGATCGCTGATGAGGCCTTCCCGCGGCGCTCTGGTACCGCTCTGACGATCACTGTGCATGTGCTCACGTTCCGGCGGGCCGCCTTCGCCGCGTTTGTCACGGCGGCGAGGGGGCGCCGGACGGTGAGCGGCGGGCCGGACCGTCCGGAGCCCGTTAGGCAGCGCCCTTGCCGGTCCGGCCCCGGCACCTCACGCGCCGTACGTGACCCGGATGTTCGTGAAGCCGAGGGAGCGTAGGAGGCCCTCCAGCATCCGCGTCGTGTTCTGCTCGGCCGTCGTCGTCAGGCGGCTGTCCTTGGCCGCGGACGCTATGTGCTTCGTGGCCAGTTTCTGGACCGCCTGTTCGTTGTTGGGGTTGTCGGAGAAGAAGTCGCCGAGCCGGTCGAAGATGCCGCGCTGCTTCGAGACGGTGTAGGACCGGTCCGGGTCGAGGGCCGGTTTGCCGAGGGCCGCGTGCGGGAGCTTGATGCTGGCGGCGGTCCGGGCCTCGTTGACCGTGACGTCCTCCTTGGCGAGGCCGCCCATGTCGACGTACGCGTCCACGGTGCCGGCGCCGACGTACAGCGTCCTCGTACCGCGGAGCGAGTCCGGCACGTACTTGGTGTCCTTCTCCAGGTCCACGACGACCTGGAAGTTGCCCGTGGCCGCCTCGTAGCGGCTGATGTCCTGGATGGACTCCAGCAGCGCGGGGCCCGAGCGGTCGCGCTCCTTCTCGCCCAGCACGTCGTCGAGCGACGGCAGCAGGCTGAGGCGCACCGCCGCCACCAGCGCGACGGCCACCAGAACCGCGCCGCCCGCCGCCTTCGCCCACCACGGCACAGTCTTGCCAGCACTCATGAGGGTGTTCCTCCCCTTTTTCTGTACGGATGCCCTCGTCCTGCGGAGATCAGTACGCCATGCCGCGGTCATGTCCTGGTCATGTTCGTCCTCAACTCCCGCCACTTCCCGGTCGGTTGGGACCGAATCGGTGGCTTCGGAATCGTGCCCTCCGCCGGGTCGACTGCCTACGATCGATCACCGGAGGGTCGTTGTGCAACGCATCACAGTCCGGTTGTCCGAGGGAAGCTGTGGGTGCGGGCGCCGAGCACGGCGAGCAGCACCGGCACCAGCAGGGCGAGCACGCTCCAGGGGAACGCGGTAGCGCCGAGCGCGTCGAGCAGCACGCCTCCGGCGATGCCGCCACCGGCCATGGCCATGTTCCACAGGGTGACGAGCATGGCCTGCGCCGCGTCGGCCTGGCCGCCGCCCGCCTGCCCGACGGCCGTCTGCAGGAGCGTCGGTACGCCGCCCCAGCCGAGACCGCAGGGGGTGCCCGGCCATGGCCCGCGGAGGCGAACAGGTGCCGGGATCGCGGCAACCTCGTGGCGCGAAGGGCCCTCTACCAGGACGCGGCACACCGCGACCGGACGGAGAGCAGGCAGTGGACCCCAGCAAGGACAGTGCCGTCTTTCCTCGCTGGTCCTGGGTTCCCCGCTCGTCGCGCTGGGCTCCGGCCCTGGCGCTTGTCGTGGCCATGGGCACCGCATGCAGCGATCCCGCACCGCACACCGAGGCCGGGGCGCGCGCGAGGATCGGCGCGGCCGGAGCGGGCGACCGCCTCTTCCCCGCGCTCGGCAACGGCGGCTACGACGTGGCCCACTACGACCTGACGCTGCATTACGTACCCGAGACCAACCACCTCAGCGGCACCGCGATCATCACCGCGCGGGCCACCCAGAACCTGGCGCGCTTCAACCTCGACTTCGCCGGGCTGAAGGTGCGTGGTGCCAGGGTGAACGGAACGGGCGCCCGTTTCGCGCGCGAGGAGAACGAGCTGACGCTGACGCCCGCGAAGACGGTCGAGGACGGCGAAACCTTCCAGGCCACCGTGGCGTACTCCGGCACGCCGCGCATGATCGAGGACGCCGACGGATCCGTGGAGGGCTGGATCGAGACCGACGACGGCTCAACCGCCCTGGGCCAGCCGGCCGGTTCCATGACGTGGTTCCCCGGCAACCACCACCCCTCGGACAAGGCTGCCTACGACATCCGGATCACCGTGCCCAAGGACGAGGACGGCGACCCGTACGACGTTTTGAGCAACGGGGAGTTGGTGGAGGAGGAAGACAAGGGCGACCGCGTCGGCAGCCACTGGCGCAGCAGGGAACCGATGGCGAGCTACCTCGCGAACATCTCCGTCGGATACTTCGAGATCATCAAGGACCGCACCGACGACGGCCTGCCGGTCCATATCGCGGTGGACCCCGACGAGGCCGAAGAAGCCGCGGACGTGGCCGACCTGGTGCCCGAGATCGTCGCATGGGCGAGTGAGCGCTTCGGTCCCTATCCCTTCTCCTCAACGGGTGCCGTCGTCGACCACCTCCCGGATCTCGGCTACGCTCTGGAGACCCAGACCAAGCCGTACTTCGACTCGGCGCCCGAAGAGAGCCTGCTGGTCCACGAGTTGGCCCACCAGTGGTTCGGCAACTCGGTCACCCCACGCGAGTGGAAGGACATGTGGCTGAACGAGGGGTTCGCCAACTATGCCGAGTGGCTCTGGGAAGAGGAGCAGGGCGGCAGGACGGTCCAGGAGACCTTCGAGTCCTTCTACGACGGCACCCACGCGGAGAGCGACGGCATCTGGGATTTCCCCCCGGCCGACCCGCCCAGCGCCGCCCGTGTCTCCGACTCGCCCGTCTACGGGCGCGGCGCGATGGTGCTGCACAAGGTGCGCCAGGCCGTCGGAGACAAGACCTTCTTCACGATCCTGCGGACCTGGACCCGGCAGCACCGGCACGGGAACGCCGACACCGGGCAGTTCATCGCCCTGTGCGAGCAGAAGTCGGGCAAGGACCTGACCGAGCTCTTCGAAACCTGGCTCTACGCCGAGGGCAAGCCCGCCGCTACCTGAGAGCAACGGATAAGGGCCCAACCCCCCTTGAGAAGGGCCCTTCAGCGTTTGCTGTGTAGCTGATGGGGCTGTCCCCCCCGACCCCCAACGGCACTCCCTCCGTGAGGCGGGGCGTCCGTTCAGCCGATGGCGATGAAGTTGAAGGGTCGGTTGGCGCGGCTGAAGTTGCTGTCGCTGGTGAAGATGGTCACGCCTGTCTGGTCGATGCCGGCGATGTGGACGGCGTCCTGCATGTAGAGCCAGTCGCCCCAGATGGTGGCCGTGGCGCTCGGAGGGGCCGGGAAGGGGGTCGTGAACGTGATGCGGTACTGGCCGGCGCCCACAACGTTGATCTGGAAGTTGCCGCTGCCGGCGTGGACGGAGCCGTTCTCGTTGATGGTGCCGCGTACGACGTGTCCGCCCAGCGTGCTGTTCGACGGCGGTCCGGGCTGGGGGGTGCCGGCGGTCCGCCGTAGGTACCACATGGTGCCGGCGTTCCTGGCCAGCCAGATCTGCTGGTTGGCGGCACTGCCTGTCAGGGCCGGGTTCTCGAAGACGTGGGTGTTGTTGACGGTGACGGTGGCCTCGTCCAGGAGCCATTCGTTGTTACTGGCCAGCCGGAGGTACACGGGGAAGAGGTCGAGGTCGGCGATGGTGAGCTGCGGACTTGTGGGGTCGTTCAAGTTGGCCGGCGTGACGTTGCTGCCGGTGCCGATGACGAACACGTTGGTGTCGCCGTCCTCGAAGTCGTCGGCGGCGGTGTTCAGGAGGAACTCCCGGCCGGCGATGCCGAGGTAGACCCAGTCATCGGTCTGCGCACCCAGACCACTGCCCGTGCGGATGGTCGCGACGATCTCCGTGATGTCCGTCATGATCGCTTCCCTCTCTCGCTGCCCTGTCGGATTTGGTCCGGGGGAGGGGTCGCTGCGCGCAACTGCCTCGCCGGGAACGCTGGTCCGGTGGTCGGCCCGGGGGTAGGAGCCGGGCGTACCGCTCGGCGTGCGTGTCACCGGGAGTGATGCGCCAATTGGGCGAAGAGGAAACGAATATGAATGCCAGTACCTCAACATGCGTGAATCCAGGCTGTTTTGCCCCTTTAAGTGGTGATCATCTGGTAGCTCTCTTAGTGGAAGTAGGGGTTCCGGGGTCGTCGGCGGTTCGGGAGTGGTTAACCGCCTGTCACCGAGGCGACGGGTGGTCAACCGCCCGTAATCGAGGCGACGGGTGGTCAACCGCCCGTAATCGAGGCGACGATGATGCCGGGAACATGGGAATACGCGCCCCCGTACCAGTCGTTCGGCTGGCAGTTCAGGGTGTAGCCGTTTCCCATGTAATAGGTGTCGGCCCAGACCGTTCCGGCTTCGTACAGGCAGTAGTGCTGGTGGACCTCGAAAGACACGACGGGATTCGTGGGCGAGATGGCGAGATCGAGGATCGCGAAAGTTACTTCGTTGTCGGTGTTGTAGGTCGACACGTACGTCCCGACCGAGTTCGGTGGGACGAGTTGTACGGGGGAGTCGGGGTAGGTCAGCAGCGTTCCGTCGGACGGACTCAGCGTGATGAGTAGTTCGTTGGGCGTGTCGTTGGAGATGACCGTCACCAGGCCGTTGCACGACAGGCTGGGGGCGAAGTTCGTTGTCCAGCCCTGATTTCCGGGGCTTTGGGTGGGCGGGTATTTGGGGTGGTACGAGATGATCGGAGTGCCGGGGCTGTTCGAGCCGCCGGAGACGTCGAGGACATTCCCGTTCATCCGGCTCCGGATGAAGCCGTCGCCGCAGATCGACCACGACTGGTTGGGGGCGCCGGTGAAATGGTTGATCTGGATCGTGGCTCCGTCGCTCGGATCGGAGTCGGCGATTTCCACGTACAGCCCGCTCTCGGCGTTGATGATCCAGCCGTCGCTGGCGTAAGTCCACTGCTGATCCGCGTTGTCGGAGGACTTGTACGTCCAGATGTGAAGCGGTGTGCCCGGCTCGGTCGAGGCTCCTGCGACGTCGAGTACCAGGCTGCTGCCGCCGGAGTCCGGCAGCCAGCTGGTGATGAATTCCCAGCCCACCGCCGTCGGAACCAGCACCTCGGGAGCTGTCCAAGTGGCGGTGAGATACACGCCCGCACCTTCGTCCACGGCTCGGACAGAGGCCAGGTCATCCTCCAGGTAGGCCTCCACCACCTGGCTGACGGGCTCGAGTTCCGGTGGGATCGCGCCGAGGAGCTCAGGGAAGTTTCCGCCGTCCTGCAGGGACGCAACGGCCGCATTCGGGAGGACGAAGTTGTAGCCCCAGACATAGGAGTTGGCCGAAATGGTGGCGGGTGTCGGGGGCGCTGCGACCGATGCCGGGACAGCTCCTCCGTCTCGCCCTCGGGAACTCCCGCCTTGGGAACTCCGGTCTTGGGCGCTCCGGCCTCGGGAACTCGCGTCTCGGGGGCTCCGGCCTCGGGCCCGCAGAACGGCATCCACCCTCTGCTGTATCGACTCCCGCACCGCGTCGGCCGCTTCTCGGTTGTTCCCGTGCGATCGCCGTATCGCTCGCAGCGAATTCAGTTCCGCGCTCGTGAAATCTGCTGAGGGGGACTTGTGCCCAGCCATGGTCTGTTCCTCTCGCCGGATGCCTGAAACGCCGGATGCCTGAAACGCCGGATGCCTGAAACGCCGGGGTGCCCCCAAATGTGCCCGCATCCCATGAAGCCACAGGGTTCCCGCCGCCGCATTCCCGGGGCAAGATCCCCCGCCATATGCAATGTGCCTCGAAGTCGGAGGAGAACGCCGGAAGGGAACGCCTGAAGAGAGTGCCGGAAGGAAAAGCTGGTGGGTTCGCCGACCGCGGTTGCGCCGAATCGGTGACGCCGGCGTGCGCCGCGTGCACCCCGCCTGCCCCGGGGTGCACTGATCTACGCGGCCGGGACTCCCGACCGCCCCAGGAGGCGTACCGCGCGGCCCTTCGGCGAGCCGCCGACCGCGCGCCTCCCACCGCGCCGCCACCGCCGCACCGGGGGGCGCCCGCTGGGCGGGGCGTCCGACCGGCCGAGGAGCCCACCGCCCGTAGGTCTCGGCGACCGGCCCCGCCCGACAACCCGTACGCCCCGTGCCCCCTGGGAGGGACCGGCCGTTCGGGCATCCGGGGGGTTCTCGGCGCCCCTCCGCGCGTACCGCTCCGACGGAGGCGCCGGATGCCGCAGCGTGCGGAGTCAGTTGAGCCTGTTCTAGGAGGAAACACCATGCGTGGAGTCACATGGGCCGCGGCCGCCGTCACCGTCCTCGCGGCGACGGCCACCGCCTGCGGCGGGGGCGGCGCAAGCGACACCTCGGCCGTGCTGAGTTCCTCCTGGGGCGACCCGCAGAACCCGCTGGAGCCGGCCAACACCAACGAGGTGCAGGGCGGCAAGGTCCTGTCGATGATCTTCCGCGGGCTCAAGGAGTACGACCCGAAGACCGGCGAGGCCAAGGACATGCTCGCCGAGCGGATCGAGAGTGACGACTCGCAGAACTACACCGTCACCGTCAAGGACGGCTGGACCTTCAGCAACGGCGAGAAGGTCACCGCCCGGTCCTTCGTGGACGCCTGGAACTACGGTGCCCTGCTCGACAACAAGCAGAAGAACGCCTACTTCTTCGAGTACATCGACGGCTACGACAAGGTGCACCCCTCCTCCGGCAACCCCACCGCCAAGACCCTCTCCGGGCTGACGGTGAAGGACGACCGCACGTTCACCGTCAAGCTCACCCAGAAGTTCTCCACCTGGCCCGAGACCCTCGGCTACGCGGCCTACGCCCCGCTGCCCCGGTCCTTCTTCGACGACCACGACGCGTGGCTCGACAAGCCCGTCGGCAACGGCCCGTACACCATCGACTCGTACGCCAAGGGCTCGGAGATGCGGCTGCGGAAGTGGGAGGACTACCCGGGTCCGGACAAGGCGCGCAACGGCGGCGTGGACCTGAAGGTCTACACGGACAACAACACCGCGTACACCGACCTCCAGTCCGGCAACCTCGACCTCGCCGACGACATCCCGGCCGCGCAGCTGAAGAACGCCCCGAAGGACCTGGGCGAGCGGTACATCAACCAGCCCGCCGGCATCCTCCAGACCCTCGCCTTCCCCTACTACGACAAGAACTGGGGCGCGGGGAAGGAGAAGCTGCGCATCGGGCTCTCGCGGGCCATCGACCGCGAGCAGATCACCCGGCAGATCTTCCAGAAGACCCGCACCCCGGCCACCGACTGGACCTCCCCGGTCCTGGGCAAGGACGGCGGCTACAAGTCCGGGCTGTGCGGGGACGCCTGCGACTACGACCCGGCCGCGGCCAAGAAGCTGATCAAGGAGGGCGGCGGGCTGCCCGGCGGGAAGGTCACGCTCACCTCCAACGTCGACACCGGCTCGCACCGGGAGTGGATGGACGCCGTCTGCAACAGCATCAACAACGCCCTCGGCAACGAACGGGCCTGCACGGTCGATCCGGTCGGCACCTTCGCCGACTACCGCAACCGCATCACCGGGCACCGGATGACCGGCCCGTTCCGGGCGGGCTGGCAGATGGACTACCCGCTGATCCAGAACTTCCTCCAGCCGCTCTACTACACCAACGCCTCGTCCAACGACGGGAAGTGGAGCAACAAGGACTTCGACCGGCTCGTCAACGAGGCCAACGCCGAGACCGACACCGGCAGGGCCGTCTCCACCTTCCAGGACGGCGAGAAGATCCTCGCCGAGCAGATGCCCGCCATCCCGCTCTGGTACCAGAACGGCAGCGCGGGCTACTCGGAGCGGCTCTCGGACGTGACCCTCAACCCGTTCAGCGTGCCCGTCTACGAGCAGATCAAGGTCAGCTGACCCCATGGGCCGCTATGTGCTCCGCAGGCTCCTCCAGATGGTCCCGGTGTTCATCGGGACCACCTTCCTGATCTTCTTCATGGTGTACGCGCTGGGCGACCCGGTCGCGGCCCTCTTCGGCGACCGGGCGCCCGACCCGGCCACCGCCGCGCGGATCCGCCGCGAGCTGTACCTCGACCGGCCGCTGTGGACGCAGTACCTGCACTACATGGGCCAGATCTTCCAGGGCAACTTCGGCACCGCCTTCAACGGCCAGCCCGTCCTGGACCTGATGGCCGAGGCCTGGCCGGTGACGCTGCGGCTGACCCTCGTCGCCATCGTCATCGAGCTGATCTTCGGCATCACCCTCGGCGTCATCGGCGGGCTGCGGCGCGGGCGGGCCACCGACACCGGAGTGCTGTTCCTGACCCTCGTCGTCATCTCGGTGCCGACCTTCGTGACCGGCTACCTCCTCCAGTACCTCTTCGGCGTCGAGTGGGGCCTCATCAGGCCGTCGGTCTCACCCGCCGCCCCGCTGAACGAACTGCTCCTGCCCGGCGCCGTCCTCGCCCTGGTCTCGCTGGCCTACGTGACACGGCTGACGCGGACGTCCATCGCCGAGAACGTCCGGGCGGACTACGTGCGCACCGCCGTCGCCAAGGGCCTGCCGCGCCACCGGGTCATCACCCGCCACCTGCTGCGGAACTCGCTCATCCCCGTGATCACCTTCATTGGCACCGACATCGGGGCGCTGATGGGCGGGGCGATCGTCACCGAGCGGATCTTCAACATCCACGGCGTCGGCTACCAGCTCTACCAGGGCATCCTGCGGAACAACTCCCCGACGGTCGTGGGCTTCGTGACGGTCCTCGTCATCGTCTTCCTGCTGGCGAACCTGCTCGTCGACCTCCTCTACGCCGTGCTCGACCCGAGGATCCGCTATGCCTGACGACCTTCAACCGCTCCAGCAGGGGCCGCTTCAGCGCGGACCGGGGAACACCATCGCCCCCACCGGCGCCGGCGGCGCGATGGACCTCGCCGTGAGCGAGGCCGAGACGCTGGAGCGGCCGCCCGGCACCGGCACGATCCCGGGCGGTCCCCCGGGCGGGCCCGGGGCAAAGCCGCGCAGCCTGTGGTCCGACGCCTGGCGGGAGTTGCGCCGCAACCCCGTCTTCATCGCCTCCGGGCTGCTGATCGTCTTCCTGGTGCTGATCGCCATCTGGCCCGGGCTCATCGCGAGCGGCGACCCGCTCTCCTGCAACCTGGCCAAGTCCCAGGAGGGTTCGCAGCCCGGCCACCCCTTCGGCTACGACACCCAGGGCTGCGACGTCTACACCCGCACCGTGTACGGTGCCCGCGCCTCGGTCACCGTCGGCGTCTGCGCCACGCTGGGGGCCGCGCTGCTGGGCAGCCTGCTGGGCGGGCTCGCCGGGTTCTTCGGCCGCTGGGGCGACGCGCTGCTCTCCCGTACCGCCGACATCTTCTTCGGCATCCCGGTCGTCCTCGGCGGCCTGGTGTTCCTCTCGGTGATCACCTCGACGACGGTGTGGCCGGTGGTCGGCTTCATCGTGCTGCTGGGCTGGCCGCAGATCTCCCGCATCGCCCGCGGCTCGGTCATCACCGCCAAGCAGAACGACTACGTGCAGGCCGCCCGCGCGCTCGGCGCGAGCAACACGCGGCTGCTGCTGCGCCATGTGGCACCCAACGCCGTCGCGCCGGTGATCGTGGTGGCGACCATCGCGCTCGGCACGTACATCTCGCTGGAGGCCACCCTCTCGTACCTCGGTGTGGGGCTGCGCCCGCCGACCGTCTCGTGGGGCATCGACATCTCCAACGCCGCCCCGCAGATCCGCAACGCGCCGCACATGCTGCTGTGGCCCGCGGGTGCGCTGAGCCTCACGGTGCTGGCCTTCATCATGCTCGGCGACGCGGTGCGCGACGCCCTCGACCCCAAGCTGCGCTGAGGAGCCGTCAGGTGAGTGCTCTGCTCGAAGTCCGCGATCTGCATGTGGAGTTCCGTACGCGGGACGGTGTGGCGAAGGCCGTGAACGGGGTGAGCTACGGCGTCGGGGCGGGGGAGACGCTGGCCGTGCTGGGGGAGTCCGGTTCGGGCAAGTCGGTGACCGCGCAGGCGATCATGGGCATCCTCGACAGCCCGCCGGGCCATGTGACGGGCGGCCAGGTCCTGTTCCAGGGGCGTGACCTGCTGACCCTGTCCAAGGAGGAGCGGCGGCGGGTGCGCGGCGCCAAGATGGCGATGATC
This sequence comes from Streptomyces pathocidini, assembly GCF_001418495.1. GTDB lineage: Bacteria > Actinomycetota > Actinomycetes > Streptomycetales > Streptomycetaceae > Streptomyces > Streptomyces pathocidini. Next base: position 34,916 of record NZ_LIQY01000001.1, read on the forward strand.
TTCCAGGACGCGCTGTCCTCGCTGAACCCGGTGCACACGGTCGGCGCCCAGCTGGGCGAGATGTTCCAGGTCCACGAGGGCATGTCCCGCAAGGACGCCCGGGTGAAGGCCGTGGAGCTGATGGACCGGGTGCGGATTCCGGCGGCGAAGGAGCGGGTGAACGATTACCCGCATCAGTTCTCGGGGGGTATGCGGCAGCGGATCATGATTGCGATGGCGCTTGCTCTGGAGCCGGATCTGATCATTGCGGATGAGCCGACGACGGCGCTGGACGTCACCGTCCAGGCCCAGGTGATGGATCTTCTCGCGGAGTTGCAGCGGGAGTTCACCATGGGTCTGATTCTGATCACGCACGATCTGGGTGTGGTGGCGGATGTGGCCGACAAGATCGCGGTGATGTACGCGGGGCGGATCGTGGAGACGGCCCCGGTCCACGAGCTCTACAAGCGCCCCGCCCACCCGTACACCCGAGGCCTGCTGGACTCCATCCCGCGGTTGGACCGCAAGGGGCAGGAGCTGTACGCGATCAAGGGCCTGCCGCCCAACCTCATGGCGATCCCGCCCGGCTGCCCCTTCCACCCGCGCTGCCCCCGGGCCCAGGACGTGTGCGTCACCGACCGGCCGCCGCTCTTCCCGGTCACCGAGAACGACGGCACGGAGCTGCCCGGCCGCGCCGGCGCCTGCCACTTCTGGAAGGACGAGCTGAATGCCTCCTGAAGCGACCGAAGCCAGGCCCACCGGGGAACCGATCCTGGAAGTCCGGGACTTGGCGAAGCTCTACCCGCTGACCCGCGGCGTCGTCTTCCGCAGGAAGATCGGGGCCGTACGGGCCGTGGACACCGTCTCCTTCGACCTGCGGCGCGGCGAGACGCTGGGCATCGTGGGGGAGTCGGGCTGCGGCAAGTCGACGCTGGCGAAGATGCTGGTCCACCTGGAGCGGCCCACCTCCGGCCGCATCCTCTACAAGGGCGAGGACATTACGCGGTTGTCGGGGCGGGCGTTGAAGGCGGTGCGGCGGAATATTCAGATGGTGTTCCAGGATCCGTACACGTCGTTGAATCCGCGGATGACGGTCGGGGACATCGTCGGTGAGCCTTTTGACATCCATCCGGAGGTGGCGCCGAAGGGGGACCGGAGGCGGCGGGTCCAGGAACTGCTGGATGTGGTGGGCCTGAATCCGGAGTACATCAACCGCTACCCGCACCAGTTCTCGGGTGGCCAGCGCCAACGGATCGGGATCGCACGGGGGTTGGCGCTGAACCCCGAGATCATCATCTGCGACGAGCCGGTCTCGGCGCTCGATGTCTCGGTGCAGGCGCAGGTGGTCAACCTGCTGGAGCGGCTCCAGGACGAGTTCGGGCTCTCGTATGTCTTCATCGCCCACGACCTGTCCGTGGTCCGGCACATCTCGGACCGGGTGGGGGTGATGTATCTGGGCCGGTTCGCCGAGATCGGCACGGACGAGCAGATCTACGACTACCCCACCCACCCGTACACCCAGGCCCTGCTCTCCGCCGTGCCCGTCCCCGACCCGGAGGCGCGGGAGGGCCGGGAACGGATCATTCTGGCGGGCGATGTCCCGTCCCCCGCGAACCCGCCGTCGGGCTGCCGGTTCCGTACGCGCTGCTGGAAGGCGCAGGACAAGTGCGCGCAGGAGGTGCCGCAGCTGGTGGTCCCGGCCGGGTTCCGCCACGCGGAAGGGCCCGTGGTCCACGATTCGGCCTGCCACTTCGCGGAGGCCCTGCCCCAGGACATGTCGGAACCCGCGTCCGCGGAGTGAAACGGGGGTGTCGCGGACACGGGTTCCGACCCGAGCGGAGGCGCTGAACTCGGGTCAATGGGTGTCAGTCGCCTCCTCGAGCGCGGCCAGCGCGGGGTCGAGGACCACGTCCTCGTCGCGGGCCGCGATCGTCGGTTCCTCGGGGAAGTGGCATGCCGTCAGGTGCCCTTCCCGGTTGCCCCCGATGCGCACGAGCGGCGGCTCCTGCGTCGCGCACTTGTCCTGGGCCTTCCAGCACCGCGTACGGAACCGGCAGCCCGAGGGCGGGTTGACCGGCGAGGGCACGTCGCCTGCCAGCCGGATACGCTCACGGCCCTCCGTCTCCTCGGCCAGCTCCACCTCGGGCACGGCGGAGAGCAGGGCGTGGGTGTACGGGTGGCGGGGCCGGTTGTAGATCGAGTCGCGGTCGCCGATCTCCACCACCTTGCCGAGGTACATCACCGCCACACGCTGGGAGAAGTGCCTGACGATGGCCAGGTCGTGGGCGATGAACAGGAACGCGATGCCCAGCTCTTCCCGGACCTTCTGCAGCAGGTTGACCACCTGCGCCTGGATGGACACGTCCAGCGCCGAGACCGGCTCGTCCGCCACGATCAGCTTGGGCTCCAGCGCCAGCGCGCGGGCCACGCCGATGCGCTGGCGCTGACCGCCGGAGAACTCGTGCGGGAAGCGGTTGTAGTGCTCGGGGTTGAGGCCGACGGTCTCCAGCAGCTCGCGCACCCGCTTCTCGCGGCCGCCGGGCGGGTTGATCCCGTTGACCTCCATCGGGCTCTTGATGATGGTGCCGACGGTCTGCCGCGGGTTCAGCGACGAGTACGGATCCTGGAAGATCATCTGGATCTCGGAGCGGATCGGCGCGAGCTGCCTGCGGTTGGCCCGGGTGATGTCCTGGCCCGCGTACGTGATCCGGCCGCTGGTCGGCTGCATCAGCCGGGTGATCAGCCGGCCCGTGGTCGACTTGCCGCAGCCCGACTCGCCGACCAGGCCGATGCTCTCGCCCGCCCGCACGGTCAGGTCGACCCCGTCCACCGCCTGGACGGCGCCGACCTTCCGCTTGAAGGGGAAGCCGCCGTAGATCGGGAAGTGCTTGGTCAGGCCCTCGACGCTGAGCAGCGTCTCGCCCACTGCGTCCGGCGGGTCCTGCCGCTCCGGGGAGAGGGTGGGGTTCTCGCTCATGTTCTCGGAATCTCCCTAGCCCAGCCGGGGTTTGATCTGGTCGATGAAGACGGTCCGCTGCTGCTCGGCCGTCAGATGGCAGGCCGCGCCCCGCCCCTCGGGCAGCGCCGGGCGCTCGGTCGCGCACCGACCGCCGCCCACCTGCTCGGGGAAGGCGCAGCGCGGGTGGAACGGGCAGCCGGACGGTGGGTTCAGCAGGGACGGCGGGGAACCCGGGATGGGCGTGAGCGCCTTGTCCACGTCGGAGCCCAGCCGCGGCATCGAGCTCAACAGGCCCCAGGTGTACGGGTGCTGGGGGCTGCGGAGTACTTCGCCGACGCTGCCGCGCTCCACGGCCCGGCCCGCGTACATCACCAGCAGGTCGTCGGCCATGGTGGAGATGACGCCCAGGTCGTGGGTGATGAAGACGATCGCGGAGCCGAACTCCTGCTGGAGGTCCTTGAGCAGGTCCAGGATCTGGGCCTGCACGGTCACGTCGAGCGCGGTGGTCGGCTCGTCGGCGATCAGCAGGTCCGGGTCGCAGGCCAACGCCATGGCGATCATGGCGCGTTGGCGCATACCGCCGGAGAACTGGTGCGGGTAGTCGTTGACCCGCAGCTTGGGCTGCGGGATACCGACCTTCGCCAGCATCTCCACCGCCCGCAGGTGCGCCTCGCGCCGGGAGACGCCCCGGTGCTTGCGGTACGGCTCGGCGATCTGGCGGCCCACCGTGTAGTACGGGGAGAGCGCGGTCAGCGGATCCTGGAAGATCATCGCCATCTTGTTGCCGCGCAGCGTCTCCAGCGTGCGCTCGCGGGCCCCGATGAGCTCCTGGCCGTCGAGGACGATCTCCCCGGCGATCTGGGTGGTCTTGGGGTTGTGCAGGCCCAGCACGGTCAGGTTGGTCACCGACTTGCCGGAGCCCGACTCGCCGACGATGCCCAGCGTCCTGCCGCGCTCCAGGTCGAACGAGAGGCCGTCCACGGCCTTGACGGTGCCGTCCTCGGTGGAGAACCGGACGTACAGGTCGCGCACGGAGAGGAAGGGGTCCGACCCGGTCGGGGCGCTGCCCGCGCCCTCGGTCTTGGTGAGTGTGGTCACGGTCGGTCTCCTAGGACAGCCGCACGCGCGGGTCGATGAAGGCGTAGGCGAGGTCCACGATGATGTTCAGCATCAGGATGAAGAAGGCGCCGAACATCATCACGCCCATCGTCAGCGGGATGTCCTTGTTCACCGAGGACTCCACCGCGAGCCGGCCGAGGCCCGCCAGGTCGAAGGTGAACTCGGTGACCACCGCGCCCGAGAGCAGGGAGCTGAGGTCGATGCCGATGATGGTGACGATGGGGATCAGTGAGCCGCGCCAGGCGTAGCGGAAGAACACGTAACCCCGGGACATGCCCTTGGCGCGCGCGGTGCGGACGTGCTCCTCCTGGAGCTGCTCGATCATCGTCGAGCGCGACATGCGGGTGTACTGGGCGGTGAAGATCGTCGCCATGACCACCCAGGGGATCAGCATCCCGAGGAACCAGCCGCCCGGACTGTCGAAGGGCGAGACGTACTTGGGGTTCTCCATCAGGCCCGTGCTGTAGACCAGCAGACCGAGCACGATCGGGCCGAGCAGGTAGATCTGGAATGAGCTCAGGACGATGGAGGCGCCGCTGAGCGCCTTGTCGACGGCGGTGCCGCGCTTCCAGGCGGCGATCAGACCGGCGCCGAGACCGACCACCAGGAAGACCACCAGGCCGCCGAGGGTCAGCGACAGGGTCAGCGGGAACCGGTCGATGATCGAGTCCCAGACCATGTCGCCGCTGGCGAAGGAGACGCCCAGGCAGGGCGCGGGGCAGTGGCCCTGCGGGAAGTCGCGCCCGGCCACGATGCCCATCATGAAGTCCCGGAACTGGGCGGCGATGGGTTGGTCGAGGCCCAGGTTCTCGCGGATCACGGCGATGTTCTGGGGGCTGCAGTTCTTGCCGCAGGCGAGCTCGGCGAAGTCCTGGGGGATCGAGTAGAACAGGAAGAACGTGAACGCGCCGATCAGGAACATGATGACGACGGCGCCGGACAACCTGCGGATCAGAAACGGAAGCATGGCGGGCGGCTGCTCTCTTGGTGAGGCGGGGAGTTGTCGTGAGGCGTGCGGGTCCGCGGGGTGCGCTCCGCCTGGCGCGCACTCCCGCGGACTGGCCGCACTGACGGGTTACGGGTTCTTGATGAACACGTCGTTGATGTCGATGTTGCTGGCCTCCATGTTGTAGCGAGCGCCGCCGATGCGGGAGCCGTACAGCTGGATCGTCTTGGAGTAGTAGACCGGGGCGCAGGGGTTGATCTCCTCCACGATGCGGTGGTGGATCTCCTCCCACTTCTTCGCGGCCGCCTCGGGCTCCAGCGCGGTGGCCTCGTCGATGCCCTTGTTGACCGTCTCGTCGTTGATGTGCGAGTAGTTCGGGCTGCCGTCGCCGACCAGGTCGCCGTCGTAGACCGGGGTGATGACGGTGGACGGCGACGGCCAGTCCTGGCCCCAGCCGGTCATGTAGAGGTCGAACGGGTTGTCGAGCTTGCCGATCTGCTCGTAGAAGGTGGCGCGGTCGATCTCCTTGGCCTGGGGGTCGAAGCCGAGCTTCTTGAGCACGTCGGTGACGATGACCATCTGCTTCTGCCCGCGCGGGGTGTTGGAGTACGCGTAGGTGAGCTTGGTGCCCTCCTTGACGCCCGCCTCCTTCAGCAGCTGCTTGGCTTTCTCCAGGTCGCCGGCCGGCTTCTTGACCTTGCCGAACGGGTCGTAGGAGGGGTCGAAGCCCGGCAGGGTCGGGGCCAGCAGGCCGCCGGCGACCTCACCGCCGTACTTGCCGCCGTCCGCCTGGACCATGGAGGCGCTCGGGATCGCGTACGTGATCGCGTCCCGGATCTTCTTGTCCTTCATCTCGGAGCTGTCGAGGTTGAAGCACATCTGCCAGACGTAGGGCTGGTAGCCGCGCACGGTCCGCGCGTAGGCCTTCTTGTCCGTCACCACGGACGACATCTGCGCGGTGTCCACCATGTCGATGAACTGCAGGGCGTTCTTGGCCTCGCCCTGGTCGGCCAGCAGCCGCTTGGTCTGGCTGGGGATGCTGACGGTCAGCGGGAAGTTGTAGCCGTCCACGTACTGGTGGCGGACCGAGTCGGTCTTCGGGTCCCAGTTGGTGTTGCGCACCAGCGTCATGGACTTGCCGGGCTTGAACTCGGAGATCTTGTACGGGCCGAGGGCGGCGGGCGCCTTGTCGTACTTCTCCTTGGTGTCCTGCTTCTCGGGCACGATCGAGTAGCCGGGCATCGCCAGGGCCTGCGGGAGGTCCGGGCGGGCCTGCTTGAAGTGGAAGACCACCGTGGAGTCGTCCGGGGTCTCCAGGACCGAGTCCGGCAGGTGCTTGCCCTTGTACGGGCCATCCGGCAGCGCCTTGCGGTAGTCGTCGCCGGAGAGCCAGGTCTGGACGTAGTTCGGGCCGTCGAAGATGAACTTCGCGTAGGTCCGCTCGATGCTGTGGCGGACGTCCTTGGACGTGATGACGTTGCCGTCCTCGTCCTTGACGCCCTTCTTGATCTTGAACGTCCAGGTCTTGCCGCCGTCGGAGGACTGCCCCGAGTCGGTGGCGATGTCACCGACGATGCTGAGGTTGCCGTCCTTGTCCGAGTGGAAGTTAGTCAGGCCGCGGTGGATCAGGTTGCCGAGCTGGTTGGCGTCGCTGACGTAGATCTGGCCCGGGTCGAGGTGGGAGAAGTCCGACTGCATATAGCCGGTGATCACCCCGCCCTCCTCGGCCCCGGCCACCGGGGCGGCGGGGCCGGTCGAGGCGGCCTCGTCCGCGTACTTGACCGGCTCCTGCTGTCTGGCGGCGTCCTTGCGCTTGGCGGACTTGTCCGTGGTGTCGCCGCCGCTGCCGGAGCAGCCGGTCAGCACGAGGGCGCCGGCGGCGAGGGCGACCACTATGGCGCGCGTCTGGCGCGATCGGTCGGTCTTCATGATGCGTGTGCACCTACCTGTCGGTTGTTATCCATGAGTGCTGCCTGACGCATCCGGTCTCCCGGTGCGGGGGCGGCAGCCACCCCCCACCAATGGACGGTCACCGTCCGGTCTTGGGGTCGAACGCGTCCCGCACCGAGTCGCCCAGGAGGTTGAAGGCCAGGACGAAGACGAACAGGGCGACGCCGGGGAAGAACATGAACGCCGGATCCTGCTCGTAGATGTCGGCGGCGGTGGCGAACATCCGCCCCCAGTCCGGCGTCGGCTCCACGAAGCCGACGCCGACGAAGGAGAGGAAGGCGATGGTCAGGATGTTGCTGGGCAGCATGTAGGTGCTCTGCACCAGGATCGGGGTGACGATGTTCGGCAGGATCTCCTTGCGGACGATCCGCCAGGGCGAGGCCCCCGACACCTTGGCCGCCTCCACGAACTCCCGCTCACGCAGGCCGAGTACGGAGGAGCGCACCAGGCGGGCCATGGCCATCCAGCCCAGGAACCAGAGCACCAGGATGATCACCACGGCGCGGAGGTACGCGGGCGTCTCGTCCTTGGGGGAGACGAAGAGCGCGGTCACCACCGGCATGAAGGCGATGAAGAACAGCTGGTTGGGGAAGGACAGGAAGAAGTCGGTGACGCGGCCCAGCCAGTAGTCGACCCGGCCGCCGAAGTAGCCGCCGACCATGCCGATGACGACGCCGGTGAGCACCGTGGTCAAGGTGACCGCGAGCGCCATGAACAGCGAGGTCCGCATCCCGTAGATCAGCATCGTGAACACGTCGCGGCCCACGTTGGGCTCGACGCCGAACCAGAAGTCGGCGGAGACCCCGCCGAAGGGGGCCGCGGGCATCGCGAAGTCGTTCAGCAGGCCCGGGTAGTTAGGGTCCTGGGCGTAGAGCGTGTACGGGTCCTTGCCGTAGAGCCAGGAGATCACCGGGGCCAGCGCGGCCACGGCGAAGTAGGCGAACACCGCACACGCGGAGATCACGCCCACCCGGTCGCGCCGGAACCGCAGCCACATGAGCCTGCCGGGCGACAGCCCCTCCTGGGACGTGTCCTCCCGGGCGGCCTCCGTGAGGGATTCGGGAACCATGGCCGCGTCCGTGGAGGTGCCGGCGGCTTGAGTTGGACTGGTCATCGGTTCCTTGCCCCCGCGACGAAAAGTATTTGACACATCGACAGCGGCGGACAGCGCTCGCTGATTGAGCGGAACTCTGACGAGCGACGCAACGTGCGTCAAGGGGGAAGACGGCTGTGACCTGTGGAGACTGAGAAGCTTGAGCGAAGATTTCGCAGATTGAACTCCGTACGTGCTTGACAGCTCAACAACTAGTCCGGCATAGGGGATTTATGCCGACCAACTTCGTTAACGCGTACGCAACTTGACTGACGCAGCACCGATATACGGACGCGCCACGCTGAACTGCGTACGGCCGTGCGGGTGCCGTAGGGCCGGCTGAGGGTGGCTGCGAGGCCGCCCCCAGCCGGTTCGCATCAGCCCTGGGGCCGGTCCTGCCCGGAGACCGGCGGTCTCGGATCAGCCCTCGGCGGCCTGGACGATCATCTTGTTTCCCGGCGCACCCGCGGACTCGGCGACGCCAACCAGGCGGTGCGGTACGGGATCGACGCCCTTGCCGTCGCCCGCGCCCACGACCTGCCGACCCAGGAGCTCGCGGCTGTGCTCCTCGCCCTGGTCGCCGCGGAGGCGGATGAACGCGGACCTGGCCGCGGAAATCTGGCGCATTGCCGCGGAGGCACTGGCGGGCAGGGACTGACCGGGCCCGCCTGGCGCCGGGCCGGTCTGCTCCGGTCCGGGGCGGTTTACGTTCCGGCGGGGGCCGGCCCGGGCCGGGGTTGCTACTTCATGCCCAAGGAGCGTTTGAGGAAGGCGACTTGGAGGAGGAGTAGGTTCTCGGTCACCTGCTCCTGCGGGGTCATGTGCGTGACCCCGGACAGCGGCAGCACCTCGTGCGGGTGGCCCGCCGCGAGCAGGGCGGAGGACAGCCGCAGGGTGTGCGCGGCGACCACGTTGTCGTCGGCCATCCCGTGGACGATCATCAGCGGCCGGGCGGGCTCGACGGCCCCGGACAACCCCTCGTCCGTGACAAGGGAGTTGGCGGCGTAGGTGTCGCCGTCCTCCGGAAGCCCGAGGTACCGCTCCGTGTAGTGGGTGTCGTACAGCCGCCAGTCCGTGACCGGTGCCCCCGCCACGCCCGCGTGGAAGACGTCCGGGCGGCGCAGCACCGCGAGCGCGGCCAGGTAACCGCCGTACGACCAGCCGCGGATGGCGACCCGGGAGAGGTCCAGCGGGTGGTCCCCGGTCGCGGCCAGCGCCTGGAGCGCCGCCACCTGGTCGTCGAGCGTCGCGCCCGCGAAGTCGCCCGCGACGGCCTTCTCCCACGCGGGGGAGCGGCCCGGCGTGCCGCGGCCATCGGCCACGACCACCGCGAAGCCCTGGTCGGCGAACCACTGCGAGGTGAGGTACGGGTTGTGGGCCGCCACCACGCGCTGCCCGTGCGGGCCGCCGTACGGGTCCATCAGGACCGGCAGCGGGCCGTCGCCCGCCTCGTAGCCGGTGGGCAGCAGCACGGCGCACGGGATGCGGCGCGCGCCCGCCTCGGTCAGCCGCGGGCGGGCCGACAGCACCGGCCGCTGCGCGTACGAGGCGACGCCGGCCACCGGCTTGCCGTTCGCCAGGACGCGTACGGTCGCCCCACTGCTCTCCAGGGACGCCGAGGACACCACGCAGACCCCGCCGGAGCGCACGGCCGAGTGGACGCCTCGGCCTTCCGAGAAGCGCTCGGTGCCCAGCTCGTTGACGCGGTGCACATGGATCTCGCCGGTCTCCGGATCCTCGGCCTCCGGTCCCGCCGAGGCGGAGACGAGGATGTCCGAATCCGACATGTCCAGAACGGCCCGCACGTGCAACTGGGGCCCGGTCAGCGGGCGGTCGCCCACGACCAGCACGCGCGCGCCGCCCTCGTCGGCGATCCGCACGAGCTGCCCGCCCGGCGTCCAGGCGGGCACGCCGGGGAACAGTTCCAGCCACACCGGGTCCTCGTCCACATGCAGGGTCCGGGTCCGGCCGGTGGCGGTGTCCACGGTCAGATAGAGCGCGCTGCGCTGGTCCCGTGCCTGGACGAGCAGCAGCGGCGGGCCCGCGGCCGACCAGTGCACGCGCGCGAGGTACGGGTACCGCTTGCGGTCCCACTCGACCTCGGTCCGCGCCCCGTCGAGCCCGACGAGGAGCAGCCGCACCTCGGCGTTGTCCGTCCCCGCGGCCGGGTACGCGACCTCCTGCGGTCCGCGCTCGGGGTGCGCCGGATCGGCGATCCACCACCGCCGCACGGGCGCCTCGTCCACGCGCGCGACGAGCAGCCGGTCGCTCCCCGGGCCCCACCAGAACCCCCGCGCCCGGTCCATCTCCTCGGCGGCGACGAACTCGGCGAGCCCGTAGGTCACATCGGCCCCGTCGCTCGCGGCGCTGGGCCCGGCGACGATCCGGTCACCGCCACCGTCCGCCCCGACGACGCGCAGGGCCCCATCCGCGACGTAGGCGACATGGCGCCCGTCCGGCGAGGGCCGGGGGTCAACCACCGGCCCGGGCACGGCCAGTTCGCGCGCCGTACCGGCCCGCAGCTCGGCCGTGAACAGCCGCCCGGACAGCGCGAAGGCGGCCAACTCGACGGCGTCGTCCACCGCGTAGCCGACGATCCCCGCGGAGCCCTCCCGGCTCCGCTCGCGCCGCGCCCGCTCCTCTGCGGACAGCTCCTCGGAGGCGCCGCCGAGCAGCACCTCCGGATCGGCCGCGATCCGCTCCTCCCCGGAGCCCGGCTCGCACACCCACAGAAGGTTGGCCCGCTCGGTCCCCCCGCGCGACCGCAGGAAAACGACGCGCCCCCCGTCCGGCGCCACACTGAACCCACGCGGCGCCCCCAGCGTGAACCGCTGCGTACGCGCGAACTGCCGCGGAAACGAAACCTCGCCATCCATACCCCGACCCTATGCGCCCTCACTGACAACGCCCCCATCTCGCGCACAGCGACTTCGATTCCGGGCAAGATCTCCCGCCGCGACGGCGCTCAACCCCCATGTCGAAGCCCGGCGGTGCCGAACACCCCCAGCCGCCCGCAGGGTCCCGCGGCACGGCCACTTGAACCCTCGCTGAGCAGGGCGGCGGACCGTCCGCGAGAATCCTCCCGCCGCGGCCGTGCTCAACGCCCGTGGTGGAGCTCGGCGGTGCCGAACTGCTCTCAGCTGGCCGGAAGGCAATCCCCAGCCCGCCCGCAGGGCGTTCACGGGGCATCGGGACGTGAGTGGCCGCCGCCTGCCCAGGCGGGCCCCGCCCACCGTCCGCGAAAAACTCCCGCCGCGACGGCGCTCAACCCCTGCGCCGAAGCCCGGCGGTGCCGAACCGTCCCCAGCCGCCCGCAGGGCACCCGGCGGGGCGTGCGCCCCTGGTCTGCTTCCGTGCACCGATCCATGCTCAACAGGCCCGTAGTTATGATCAGTTGCGCATGGTGGGTAGGAAGCCCATGGGGCGCTGGTCGGGATCAGTGCACTGGTCATGCACGAGTTGAGTCGTCCGTACGTTCCGTTGGCTCTGCCGCGCGTCTGAGGAGGTGAACCGCGGTGGCCCTGTCCATCTCCATGGTGGTGCTGCTGGCGATCATCGTCATCCTGATGATCAAGAAAGCAGGACTGAAGGCCGGACATGCGGTGGTCTGCATGTTGCTGGGGTTCTATCTGGCGAGTTCGTCCATAGCTCCCACAATCAGCGAATTGACCACGAATGTCGCCGGCATGATCGGGGACATCAGGTTCTGACCGCGGCAGCGGCCGGCCAGGCGGCCGGCCGCCGACGCCCGAC
>NZ_LIQY01000010.1 GCF_001418495.1 Streptomyces pathocidini
GAGTGGACGGGACGCGCGGGCGCGAGCCCGCCGTGCATAACGCTCGGGCCGCCGAGTCGTTGCGCCGGGCAGCGGCGTATGGGGGGTGGGCGGCGGCTGGTGGGGTGGCTGCCGGCGGTGCCCGTCGGGTCCGTGCCGACGGGGATGCGTACCCGGTCCGACCAGGCGCGGGGTGGGCGGGGCGCGGGAGGAACTTTGCTCTGCCGCACGCGCGCCGGGTACCGTAGGGTGCGATTGGTGGCGGCCCGCGTGGCTGTGCCATCATCTGCACACACCACCTCGCGCTGGCGCGGGTGTGTGAGGAGGCTTCGCCTAGTCTGGTCTATGGCGCCGCACTGCTAATGCGGTTTGGGGTAACCCCCCATCCCGGGTTCAAATCCCGGAGCCTCCGCTTCGATCTTCTCGATCATCTGAAGCCCCGGCCCCCGACGGCCGGGGCTTCAGCCGTTCTTGGGGGCCGCGAGGGCCGTTTTCGCAGGTCGGCCCGGGGATGGTGAACGGATTTCGCCTGCGGCGGCGGGTCATGTAATGTTGTTCCCGCAACGCCGACCGGCAAGAAAAACGCCGAGACGCAAGCGCTCGTAGCTTAACGGATAGAGCACTTGACTACGGATCAAGAGGTTGCAGGTTCGAATCCTGCCGAGCGCGCATCCTGACCGAGGCCCCCATGCAACGCACGGGGGCCTCGGTCGTGTTCGGGACAGTCGTGTTCGGGGACTGGCTCGGAGACGGTGGCGCCGGTGGGCGACGGGTGGCGGTGCACCCGGGCCGGTGTGGACGGGGTGCAGGGCGGGCTGTTCTGACGCGGTCCGCCCGTGGGGATCCATGTCCGGTTATTCCCCGACTTCTTCTCAGGGAATTCACAGGCCGGGGAAAGCCGCCTCTCAGGCCGTGGCCCGATGGTCGGGGGTATGACCGTGACCCAGAAGCCTTCCCCGCCCCCGACTCAGGGGCCGTTCCCGCTCCGCCGCCCCGGCGGCGGCCCTGTCCGCGCCCTCGTCGTGGGCGATCTGGTGCTGGACGAGGACAGCCGCGAGGTGCGGCGCGCGGGGGAGCCCGTCCGCCTGACCGCGACCGAGTTCGCGCTGCTGCGCTACCTCATGCACAACCCGCGCCGGGTGCTCAGCAAAGCGCAGATCCTCGACCGGGTATGGAGCCATGACTTCGGCGGCGGGGCCAACGTCGTCGAGCTCTACATCTCGTACCTGCGGCGGAAGATCGACGCCGGGCGGGTCCCGATGATCCGCACTCGGCGCGGTGCCGGCTATCTGATCGAGCCGGGGACTGAGCGGCGTTCCTCGGCGTGAGCGGTGCTGCTCAGCGGCGGCCGAGGGGGACGCGCAGGTCGGCCACGATCGGGCGGTGGTCCGAGGCGAGGGTGTCCGGGACCGCCGCGGTGCGGACGCGGATGCCCTTCGAGGCGGTCACGTAGTCGATGCGCTGCCGCGGGGCGTCCGCGGGGTAGGTGCCGCCGATTGCCGGGCCCGCGTCCGCCAGCCGCTCCCAGAGCGGGGCCAACTCGGGTGCGTCCGGCGCCGCGTTGAAGTCGCCGGTCAGCACCTGGTGGGGGCAGCGGCCGCGCCGGTCGCAGTCCTCGGCCATGATCCGGCGCGTGTCGGCGACCTGCGCCTTCCGCACGGCCGGGTCCGGGCGGTAGTCGAGGTGCGTGGTGTAGACGTGCACGGGCACGCCGTGGGCGCGGACGACCACCTCGGCGAAACCGGGGGCGGGGGCCGGGGCCGGGTTCTCCACCTGGGTGGAGAGCCGGGTGATCTCGTGGTTCCCGGCGCTCAGGATCGGCAGCCGGGACAGCACGGCCACCCCGTACTCGCGCCGCGGGTTGCCCTCGGTGGCCGGATCCAGGCTGTAGATGGGCGCGAAGTAGACGCGCATGCCGAGCGACCGGGCCAGGTCATTGGCCAGATTGCGCCATTCGCTGCGCTGGTCCCAGTGCACGTCGAGCTCCTGGAGGCCCACCACATCGGCGTCGAGCGCCCGGATCGCCTCGGCCGTGCGCTGGATGTCGAAGGCGCCGTCCTGCCCGATACCGGCGTGCACGTTGTACGAGGCCACGCGCAGCGGCCCGTACCGTACGTCCCGCTCGCCGCTTCCGGCGTGCGCGGGCGGGGTCGCGGTGAGTCCCAACATTCCGGCGGCGAGCAGTAGTTGGGCGAGGCGGCGGCGCAGTGGCATCCGGGGGCTCCTTGGTCGTGGCCGGCGCGCACGACCGTACCGAAGCCGCGGACGATCACGGTGGTACGCGGCGTGAACTTCGGCCGACCGGGCGGTGCGGGCCCGTGACGTGGAACGGACCATCGTCCGCGGCGGCGGCATAGCATCGAGGCCGGGCGAGCGTGGAGGTCGGGCGGGCGTGCGCCGGAACCTGACGGGCCGTCCGGGTGCGGGAGCCGAGCCGGAGGAGGGTGCGCCATGGCAGCTGGGGCCGACAGCGGGTCGTCCGGGCGGGCGCGGACCAGCGTGTGGCTGGAGGGCCGCCCGGCGCCGAAGCGGCGCGGCGAGCGGCCCACGGGGCTCGACCGGTTGGACCGCGACAGGATCGTCGCGGCGACCGTACGGCTGCTGGACTCCGAGGGGCTCGCGAGGTTCTCGATGCGGCGGCTGGCGGCGGAGCTGGGCGTCACCGCGATGTCGGTGTACTGGTACGTGGACACCAAGGACGACCTGCTGGAGCTGGCGCTCGACGCGGTGACGGGCGAGGTCGAGCTGGAGGAGGACCCGGGGGCGGACTGGCGCGACCAGCTGCGCGAACTCGCCGTGTCCTACCGGGGGTTGCTGGTGGTGCATCCGTGGGTGTCGCCGCTGATGGGCGAGTACCTGAACGTCGGGCCGCACGCCCTGGCCGTCACGGGCGTGGCCCAGCGGGTGCTGCGGCGCAGCGGGCTCGCACCGGAGCAGCTGCCGGGGGCGCTGGCACTGATCTACCAGTTCACGTACGGCTTCGCCACGATCGAGGGCCGCTTCGCGCGGCGGTGCGCTGATGCCGGGATCAGCCAGGACGACTTCTACCGCCAGGTCATCGGCACTATCGAGGACCGCCCGGAGTTCGACGAGACCCGCGACATCCGCGAGTCCCGCACCGGCGCCACGGTCGAGGAACTCCGCACCTGCGACTTCGCGTTCGCCCTGGACTGCGTGATCGCGGGCATCGAGTCACTGCGGGCGCCCTCCCGGCGGGTCTAGCGTCGGCGGCCCCCCCGGCGGGTCTAGTGTCGACGCCCGCCCCGGTGGGGCAGGTTGATCGCGGTTCGGCACCGTCGGGCCGTGCCGCGGTTGGCCGCCCGCCGCCGCGGCAGAAGAATCCTGCCGCCTCGCGAAGCGGTGAGTGGTGGCCGGTGGGGGAGGGCGCAGTGCTGCGCAACTCCACACGCCGGCCCGGCTCATGGCGCTGTGGAGCGGCGGATTCACCCCAGCGCGTCCAGCTGCTGGAGACCCTCGACCCGGTGGCCCGCCTCAAGCTCGCCACCGGCTGGCTCAGCGACCACCTCGCCGAGCAGGACGTGGCCGAGTCCACTGCGACGGCACACGACGGCGATGGGGCCCGGCGGCGGCGAACCCGCCGCACACCTGGCCGGGTTCTAACCTGTCCCCCATGGCTCCCTACATCGCAACCAACACCACCGTGGACCTCGAAGGGCTGCTGGAGTTCGTGCGGCCGCGGCATCGGGCGATTCTGCTGACGACCCGGGCGGACGGGCGGCCGCAGGGGTCGCCGTTGACCTGTGGCGTGGACGACGCCGGGCGGCTGGTGGTGTCCACCTACCCCGAGCGGGCGAAGACGCGGAACGCCAAGCGGGACCCGCGCGTCAGCGTCATCGTGCTCTCCGACGAGTGGAACGGGCCGTGGGTGCAGATTGACGGCACGGCGGAGGTGATCGACGCTCCCGACTCCGTCGAGCCGCTGGTCGAGTACTTCCGCAACATCAGTGGTGAGCACCCCGACTGGGGCGAGTACCGCGCCGCGATGGTCAAGCAGGGCAAGTCCCTGATCCGCGTCACCCCGGAGCGCTGGGGCCCGCTCGCCACCGGCGGCTTCCCGGCCCACCTGGCGCCGGAGGACTGAGGCCCCGGGCCACCGCCCGAGGCCGGAGCAATGACCTCCCGGGCCGCCGCCGGCAAGGCATCGACCTTCAAGGCCGCCGCCCGGTGCGGCATTGACCTCCAGGCCGCCCGCCCGGTGCCGGAGGGCCGGGGCCTTGACCTTCAGGGCCGCCCTCCGGCGCCGGAGGGTTGAGCCCGCAGCCCCGCTCCCATACCGGCCGTGGTCGTCAACGCTCCTGTTCTTCGTACGAGTTCGTGGCGTTTCGTCCGTCGTCCGGGTGCGGGCCCCGGCCGGTGCGGGCAGACGGGCCGTCCCCTGCGCCGTG
This sequence comes from Streptomyces pathocidini, assembly GCF_001418495.1. Taxonomy (GTDB): domain Bacteria; phylum Actinomycetota; class Actinomycetes; order Streptomycetales; family Streptomycetaceae; genus Streptomyces; species Streptomyces pathocidini. The sequence goes on from NZ_LIQY01000010.1 coordinate 4,386, forward strand.
TGCCGTCCGGCCGGAGCCCTGGTCCCGGGCGGGGCCGGGGGCGCGTCCGCTCACAGCGCGCCCCCGGCCGCCCGGGAGCCGGTCACTCGCCGGGGTGGGCGAGTTCGATGTCGCCGCTTGCGGCGGCTGGGGCGGCTGGGGCGGCTGGGGCGGCGTCTTCGCCACCGGCCGAGGCGACGGCCGCGTGCCGTCCGGCAACGGCGGCCGCGCCCAGGCGGGTTGAGCCACCATCCGGGCCGACCGCCGCCGCCCCGTCGACCGTGCCTGCCACGGCGGGCACGCCCGCGCTGTCCGGGCCGGGCGTGCCCGCTTGGACCGCGGCGACCGGGTTCCCGAGGGACGCCGCCGCGGGGACCGGCTCCGGTGCGCCGGGCGTCGGGCGCGCGGCCGGGTCGATCGCCGCCGCGGGCAGCTCGGCGGCCTCCGCGGTCCCCGCCGCGCGGGTCCTGAGCGGCACCTCCTTGATGAAGAGCACCGTCACCAGCGCGACGAAGGCGATCGGCGCCGCGTAGAGGTAGATGTCCGCGACCCCGTGCCCGTACGCGGCCTCGACGACCGTGCGCACCGGCGCCGGGAGTTTGTCGAGGTCGGGGATGGCCCCGCCGTCGGCGCCGCCCCCGACGGCCGCGCCCTGGGCGCCCGCCTCGGCCATCCCGTCGCGTACGTAGTCGGTGATGCGGTGGGCCAGCACCGCGCCGAGCGCGGAGACGCCGACCGCGCCGCCGAGTGAGCGGAAGAAGGTGACGACCGAGCTGGCGGCGCCGAGGTCGCCCGGGGTGACCTGGTTCTGCGTGGCCAGGACAAGGTTCTGCATCATCATGCCGATGCCGAGCCCCAGCACCGCCATGAAGACGGCCAGGTGCCAGTACGGGGTGTCGTACCGCATCGTGCCCAGCAGCCCGAGCCCGGCGGTGAGGAGCGCTCCGCCCGCGACCAGCCAGCCCTTCCAGCGCCCGGTCCGGGTGATCACCTGGCCGGAGACGGTGGAGGAGACGAACAGGCCCGCGATCATGGGGATGGTCAGGACCCCGGACATCGTCGGCGACTTGTCGCGCGCCAGCTGGAAGTACTGGCTCAGGAAGACCGTCGCGCCGAACATCGCGATGCCGACGAACATGCTGGCCAGCGAGGCGAGCGCGATCGTCCGGTTGCGGAAGAGGCGCAGCGGGATGATCGGTTCGGAGGCCTTGGACTCCACCAGGACGAAGATCAGCGCGAGGACGAGCGAGCCGCCCACCATCGCGTACGTCTGCCAGGACAGCCACGCGTACGCGTCCCCCGCCAGCGTCACCCAGATCAGCAGCAGCGAGACCGCGGCGCTGACGAGGAAGGCGCCGGTCCAGTCGACCTTGACCTGCCGCTTGACCACCGGCAGTTTGAGCGTCTTCTGCAGCACGACGATCGCTATGACGGCGAAGGGCACGCCCGCGTAGAAGCACCAGCGCCAGCCGAGCCACGAGGTGTCGGTGATCACGCCGCCGAGCAGCGGGCCGCCGACGGTGGCGATGGCGAAGGTCGCGCCGAGGTAGCCGCTGTAGCGCCCGCGCTCGCGCGGCGCGATCATCGCGGCCATCACGATCTGCGCGAGCGCGGACAGGCCGCCGACGCCGATGCCCTGGAAGACGCGGAAGGCGATCAGCATGCCGGGGTTCTGGGACAGGCCCGCGCCGGCCGAGGCCAGCACGTAGATCACCAGCGCCAGTTGCACCAGCGTCTTCTTGCTGGTCAGGTCGGCCAGCTTGCCCCACAGCGGGGTGGACGCGGTCATCGCGAGCAGCGCGGCCGTCACCACCCAGGTGTACGCGCTCTGGCCGCCGCCCAGATCGGAGATGATCTCCGGCAGGGCGTTGGAGACGACCGTCGACGACAGGATCGCGACGAACATGCCGAGCAGCAGCCCGGACAGCGCCTCCATGATCTGCCGGTGGGACATGGGCGGGGCCTCGGCGCCGGCACGCGTCTCCGCGGCGCCGGCCGCCGGGGCCCCGGCCCGCGCTCCGGGCGGTGTGGTCGTTGCCATGCTGATCCTTTTCTCGGGTGGTGCGGGTGTCGTACGGGTGGTGGGGGCGCTACGGGGCTGACGCCTCGGCCCGCGTCGCGGCTGCCGGTGTCTCCGTCGCTTCCGTCGCCTCCGGGGTGTCGGCCAGGCCCCGGCGGCAGTCCCCGAAGTCGTCCCGGAGCCGCCCCAGCAGCGAGTTGAGCTGCCCGACCTCCTCGTCGGACCAGTCCCGCAGGGCGCCGGCGAGCGCGTCCACGCAGCGGCCGGAGATCTCGCGTACGACCTCCTCGCCGCTGCGGGTGAGCCGCAACAGGCGCGAGCGCCGGTCGAGCGGATCGGGCTGCCGCTCGATCCAGCCGCGCCCGGCGACGTGCGCGACATGGCGGCTGGTGACGGACATGTCGACGGCCAGCAGCTCGGCCAGCCGGCTCAACCGCATCTCCCCGTACCGGTCCAGCACGGCCAGTACGGCGGCGGAGCCGGGCTGGCAGTCGTGCGGAAGGGCGCGGCCGAGGTGGCGCTTCACGGCTCCGATGGCGCTGAGCTGCCGGGCCAGTTCCTCGTACTGACTCTGGGCTGCCATGGGCGCTCTCCCGGGCCTGCGTCAAGTTGCTCAGAGCAACGATAGAAGAGGATGGTTGCTGAAGGCAAGTTAACGGGGGTGCGTGAAGGGGCGGCCGGAGGGTTGTGAAGGCGGCGCCCGAGGCTTGGGGAGGGTGTACCGGTTCGCTAGGGTCCTGACCCATGACGAACAACCCTCAGGGCCCCCAGGGCAGCAACGACCCGGCGGGCAGCACCCAGATGTTCCGCGCCTTCGTGGACGAGGGCCAGCCGGGCCGGCAGGCCGCCCCGGCGCCTTCCGCCTCCGGCGGGAGCCGCACGGGCGTGATCCTCGGCGTGATCGCGGCCGTGGTGATCATCGTGGCGGTGGCCTGGCTGGCCTTGGCCTGACGGCCGGCTCCTCATGGCGGCGTGGCCGCGACCGCCCACCGGGCAGTCGCGGCCACGCCGCTGCGCTCAGGCCACAGTGCTTCCGCTTCAGCGGTTCAGATGCCGGTAGTCCTCCAGCGGGCGCAGCCCGGAGCAGACCACACCCCGGCGCGCGCTCGGGCAGCGAGCCTCCGTTGCGGAGGACAGGGGCGTCGCGCCGGTCATGGTTGCTCGTCGACCGTTCCCGTGGGCAGGGTTGGCACCCGAGGTCGGGACGTCGGTAGCGCCGGGGTGCCCGTGACGCTCATGACGAGTGAGCAGAGCGCGGTGTCGGCGGTGACGAACAGGCGGTTGCGCCTGGCGCCGCCGAAGCGGATGTTGGCCACGGTGTCCGGGACCAGAAGGCGGGCGAGCAGCGTGGAGTCCGGGGCGTAGCAGTGCACACCGCCGCTCAGGGCGGCTGCCCACAGCCGACCGCCGTCGTCGAAGCGGATGTTGTCGAAGTTGCCGATCCGGCACTCGGTGAAGACCTCACCGTCCGAGAGTGTGCCGTCCTCGCGTACGTCGAAGACGCGGATGTGGTTCGCCCCGCTGTCGGAGACGTACAGCCGGCTCTCGTCCGGGGAGAACACGAGGCCGTTGGGTCCGCTGAACCCGTCGGCGACCAGGCGCACTCCACCGCTCACGGGGTCGACGCGGTACACGTTGCGCGCACCGATCTCGCTCTCGGCGCGGTGCCCCTCGTAGTCGGTGGCGATCCCGAAGTCCGGGTCGGAGAACCAGATCGAGCCGTCGGACCTGACGGCCGCGTCGTTCGGGCTGTTGAGGCGCTTGCCCTGGAACCGGTCGGCGATCACGGTGATCGAGCCGTCGTGCTCGGTGCGCGTGACGCGGCGGTTGCCCTGCTCGCACGTGATCAACCGCCCTTCCCGGTCCAGGGTGTTGCCGTTGGGATAGCCCGCGGACGAGCGGAAGACGCCCACCGCGCCCGTGGTCTCGTCCCAGCGGAGCAGGCGGTCGTTGGGGATGTCGCTCCAGACCGCATAGCGGCCCGCGGGGACGTATACGGGCCCCTCCGCCCAGCGGCATCCGTCGTAGAGGGTCTCCAGCCGGGAGTCCCCGGCGTGGCACCTGTCGGCGCGGAACCGGTCGTCGAGGATCTCGAACAGCTTGGGGCGATCGCCGGGCATGGCCGCTCTCCTTGTTGTTCTGGCTACTTCTTCGAGTGCCCTGTCAGCCCGACCACGTTACGTCGGCGTCCTGGGTTTCCACGTGCATGCCCAGGGGGACGCGCCAGGCGTCCGCGCAGACCGCCCAGGTCTTCTCCGTGCGTTCGCCGCCGCCGATCGGTACCGGGAGCTCACGGGTCGACTCGATCGTCGCCCAGTCGATGCCCAGGGCGCCGATGATGTGGGTCGAGAACGTGACCGTGCCCGAAGTCACCGGTTTGTCACCGGAGTTGTGCAGCTCCAGCGTGACCTTCTCGCACCAGCGGTCCTCGGTGGGGGCGCGCTCGATGGGGCTTATGGAGAGTTCGGCGGGATCCGCCTCCGGATCGGAGGGGCCGGGCGAGGAGGACTCGTCCACGCTGTCCGGCCCTGAGGCCGGACCCGGACCCGGACCCGGACCCGGACCTGGGCGGGAGGCCGGTCCCGCTCCCGGGCCGGAGGCGGGTCCGGCTCCCCGGCCCACGTCCGTCCTCCCTGCCGAGCCCGTTGCCGCGGGCGAACCGCCCTTGCCCGCAGCGTCGTTCGCGGGCCCTCTGCCGTCGTTCCCGGCCGCCGATGCATCCGTCTCCGGTGCGGCCGCGCCCGCCGTCCGCCCCCTGCCCGGCTCCGCCCGGGCACCGGTGCCCCGTCCCGTCCCCTCCAGCGGGACCAGGGTCACCTCCCCCTCCGGGGGGACCGTTCTCGTCGTGCCCGAGGTGCCCTCGCCGCGGGGGCCGACCGCGCCGACCGCTACGTAGCCGTCGTCGTCCGGGCCGCTCTCGCCGCCGCACGCGGCGAGCAGCGTGCCCAGGCACAGCACAGCCGCCGAGGAGGCGATG
>NZ_LIQY01000100.1 GCF_001418495.1 Streptomyces pathocidini
CTCCACCGCGCCGCGGTCGTGGGTGACCATGACGACCGCGCCGGGGTACTCGCCCACGGCCGCCAGGACCTCCTTGCGGGAGAGCGGGTCCAGGTTGTTCGTGGGTTCGTCGAGCAGCAGCACGTTCGCGCCGGAGTGCACGAGGCACGCCAGCGCCAGCCGGGTCTTCTCGCCGCCGGAGAGCACCCCGGTGGGCTTGCCGGCGTCGTCGCCGCGGAACAGGAAGGCGCCGAGCACTTGCCGTACCTCGCCGCCGGTCAGCTTCGGGGCGGCGGACGACAGCGACTCGAACACCGTCGCGGCGGGATCGAGCGTGTCGTGCTCCTGCGCGAAGTACCCCAGACGCAGGGCGTGCCCCGGCACCACCCGCCCCCGGTCGGGCCGGAGTTCGCCCGCCAGGACGCGCAGCAGCGTGGTCTTGCCCGCGCCGTTGAGCCCCAGCACGACCAGCCGGCTGCCCCGGTCGACGGCCAGGTCGATGCCGTCGAAGACCCTGTGCTCGCCGTACGCCTTGGCCAACCCGACCGCCGCCAGCGGGACCCGCCCGGAGGGCTCCGGGGTGGGCAACCGCACCCGCGCCACCCGCTCGGCCCGGCGCGCCGGCTCCAGGTCCCGCAACATGGTGTCCGCGCGGCGGGCCATGTTCCGCGCGGCCACCGCGGTGGCCACGTGCGAGCGCATCTTCTGCGCCTGCGCCCGCAGCGCCGCCGCCTTGCGCTCGGCGTTGGCGCGCTCCCTGGTCCTCCTGCGCTCGGCCGCCTCGCGGTCGGTCTGATAGCGCCGCCAACCGGTGTTGTAGACGTCCATCGCGAGCCGGTCGGCGTCGAGTTGGAAGACCCGGTTCGCCACGGTGGCGACGAGGTCGGTGTCGTGACTGATCATCAGCAGCCCGCCCGGGAACCTTGACAGGAAGTCGCGCAGCCAGGCGATGGAGTCGGCGTCGAGGTGGTTGGTCGGCTCGTCCAGCAGCAGCGTGTCCTGCTCGGCGAACAGGATTCTCGCCAGCTCGACCCTTCTGCGCTGCCCGCCGGACAGCTCGCCGAGCCGCTGCGACAGCACCCGGCCGGGCAGCCCGACCCCCGCGGTCACCTGTGCGGCGACGGCCTCCGCCGCATAGCCCCCGAGGGCCTCGAACTCGTCCTGCGCCCTGGTGTAGGCGCGCATGGCCCGGTCCCGCTCGGCGTCCGACCGGGCTTCGGCCATGGCGGTCTCGGCGGCGCGCAGCGCGGCCGTGACCCGGTCGAGGCCGCGGGCGGCCAGGACCCGGTCGGTGACTGTCTGGTCCTGGTCGGCTCCGCGCGGATCCTGCGCGAGGTACCCGACCGGTCCGGTCGCGCTGATGGTCCCGCCGGCGGGCCGCAGCCCGCCGGCCAGCGTGCGCATGAGTGTCGTCTTGCCCGCCCCGTTGCGCCCGACGAGGGCGACCCGGTCACCGGGGGCGATATGGAAGTTGACGTCCGACAGCAGCAGACGTGCGCCGACGCGCACATCGACATTGCGTACAGTGATCAAAAGAATGACTCTCCGTGAGTTCCTGGCGACACACCTGTCCCCTGAGAAGGGGTGGGGTCGCTAGGAAACTCGCGGAGTCGACATGCGGGACATGCTAGCGACCTACGAGCCGGACGCGCCACGCGATTTCGTCCGTCACGGGGCCGGGTGGTTCAGCCCCACCGCGGTGCGCTCACCCACCGGGGCGGTGCGCGAGGCCCCCACCGCGGCGGCGGCGCAGCCGGCCGCCGCCGCCACGCCCAGCACCGCCATCCCGGCGCCGAACCCCAGGCTCCCGGCCGCGGTGGCGCCCACGAGGACCCCGGCTGCGCTCGTGCCCAGCCCGGCCGCGGTCACGTCGCTGATCTGCAGGGCCGAGGAGTTGGCCCCCGTCTCGTCCTCGGCGGACTGGTCGAGCACGAGTACGCCGGTGGTGGGGACGCACACGCCCATGCCCAGCCCGCCCAGGATCCACAGCACGTACACCGGCCACCCCGGTGCCCCCGGCAGGCACAGGGCCGCCATGCCGACGAAGCAGCACGCCAGGGCGGTGAGACCCCAGCGCAGCAGCGACGGCCTGGCGACCTTGACGATCCTGCCCTGCGCCTGAGCCCCCGCCCACCAGCCGAGGGCGCCCGCCAGCAGGGGCAGCCCCGACGCCACGGTCCCGAAACCGTGCAGCGTGACAAGGGTCAACGGCACGACGGACTCCACGGCGTAGAACGCCCCCGCCAGCAGGCCGCGCACCGCGACCACGGCCGGTACGCCCCGGCGCAGGCGCACCGAACCCCGGGGCAGCAGCTCCCGCAGCCCCGCCCCCAGCGCCGGCAGACCCACCGCGAGCAGCAGCACCGCCAGCGTTGTCCGCCCGGCGACAAGGGCGTTGCCCGCCGACTGGACGACGACGACGCCGGCCCCGGCGAGCAGCGCGAACAAGGGCTTGCGGGACCCGCGCGCGGAGGTGCGGCCCGGCGCCGGCGAGGTGCGCAGGGCGGGGAGCAGCGTCACCCCGCCGGCCAGCACCAGCGGCACCAGGCCGAGGAACACCCAGCGCCACCCGACGTGTGCCGTGATCATGCCCGAGACGATCGGACCGACCAGTGCCGGCAGGACGTAGGCCGCGGAGATGATGGCCAGCGCCTTGGGGCGCAGGTGCGGGGGGTACGCGATGGCCACGATCTGGAACACCGCGATCGAGGCCAGCCCGACGCCGATGCCCTGCGCGCCCCGGCCGAGGACGAACACCGCCATGTGCCCGGCGGATCCCGCCGTCACCAGTCCGACGGTGAAGACGGCGATGCCGGTGAGCAGCGGCCTGCGTGGCCCGACGCGGTCGCACCACTGGCCCGCCACGCCGAGGCCCACCAGGTTCATGACCAGGAAGGCGCTGTAGGGCCAGCCGAAGAAGGCGAGCCCGTCGAGGTCGCGCACCGCCGAGGGCATGGCGGTCGCGACCGCTATGCCCTCGAACGCGAAAAGACTGATGGCGACGGCGATGCCGATGCTGGTGAGCCGCCACTGCGGCGCGAAAACGCCAGCGGAACGTTCCACGATCTCCCAACTCCGCGATGTTCTGCGGCCGGTCGGCAGCCCTGGCCCCTGCCCGGTGTCCTGCCGACCGCCCGCGTTGTCCTTGCGTATTCCTGTACAGCGGGACATTACAGACGATGTGTCACCTGCTTGATCCGCGTATACGCCTCGAAGCCGTACCGGGAGAGGTCCTTGCCGTGGCCGGACTGGCGGAAGCCGCCGTGCGGCAGTTCCGAGGGGAACTGCAAGTGGGTGTTGACCCAGACCGTGCCGTAGTCCAACTCCCTCGAAAGCCGCATCGCCCTGCGGTGGTCGGTCGTCCATACGGCTGAAGCGAGCCCGTACGGCGAGGAGTTGGCCCGCCGCAGGGCATCCCCTTCGCCGGCGCACCGTTCGACGGTGATCACGGGTCCGAAGATCTCCGTACGGGTGACGGCGTCGTCCTCCCGCACCCCCGCGACGACGGTGGGAGCGTAGAAGAACCCCCGGTCGCCCACGCGGTGGCCACCCGTGACCACTCGCGCGTGCGGCGGCAGTGCGTCGACGCAGCCCTGAACGCGCGTCAGATGTGCGGGGTTGTTCAGCGGCCCGTACGAACTGCCGGGGTCCGAAGGCGGTCCGGGGCGCCGCGCCGATGCCTCCGCGACGAGGGCCTCCAGTACCAGGTCGTGCACCGAGTCGACCACCAGGACCCGGCTGGCGGCCGTGCAGTCCTGCCCCGCGTTGGCGACCGCCCCGGTGACGATGGTCCGCGCGGCCTCCGTGACGTCGGCGTCGGCGCAGACGAGGACCGGGGTCTTGCCGCCCAGTTCGAGATGGGTGCGCTTGAGCGTGGCGGCGGCGCGGGTGGCCACGTCCACACCGGCCGCCACCGACCCGGTCAGCGAGACCGCGGCGGGCACCGGATGCTCGACCATGAGCCGCCCTGTGTCGGGGCCGCCGCAGACGACGTTGAGCACGCCCGGCGGCAGGATGCGTGCGGCGAGGTCGGCCAGCAGGAGCGCCGAGGAGGGGGTGGTCTGCGCGGGCTTGAGCACGACGGTGTTCCCGGCGGCGATCGCCGGGGCCGACTTCAGCACCGCCATCAGCAGCGGGAAGTTCCATGGGGCGAGCTGCGCGCAGACTCCCACCGGCTCACGTCTGGTGTAGGAAGTGTGCTCCGGCGCGTACTCGCCGCCCGCCACGCCGTCGAGCAGCCGGGCGGCACCGGCGAAGAACCGCAGTTCGTCGACGATCCCGCCGATCTCGCCCGCGGCGTCCCGGCTTCCGGTGTCGCGGAGCTCGGCCTCGCCGAGTTCGCCGGCCCGTCCGGCGACGGCGTCGGCCAGCTCCAGGAGCGCGGCCTGGCGTTCGCCGGGTGTGGTCCTGGACCATCCGCGGAAGGCCGAGGCGGCCGCGCGCACGGCGCGGTCGACGTCCTCGGCTCCGGTACACGGCGCGCGCAGGTGCGCTTCGCCCGTGCACGGGTCGAGCAACTCGGTGTGCTCGGTGCCCTCCGCGGGCTCGACCCGCTTGCCGTCGACGACATTGCGAACGGTGGGTGCGCTCAAGGCGGTGTTCTCCTGGTGGCTCGGCCGGTCGGTGCTCGGAACGCGCTGCTGTGAGGTCATCTCCGGTGCTCGGGCGCCTCGCCGGTGACCCGGAGCGAAGTGAAGCCGTGGAAACCGAGGTTGTTGTTCCAGTTGGCCTCCTGCGGCGGTACGTGCAGCCCCGGCCATCTGCGGTACAGGGAGCTCAGCGCGATCCGGGTCGTCTGGCGGACGAGCGGGTCGCCGAAGCACAGGTGCCTGCCGACACCGAAGGTGAGGTGCCGGTTGGGCAGCGGCCGGTCCAGGACCAACTCGTCCGGCCGCTCGAAGACTTCGGGGTCCCGGTTGGCCGAGGCCACGTACAGCAGCAGGGGCTGCCCTTCGCGCAGCGGGACGGCGGTCCCGTCGGAAGCGGTGTACTCGAAATCCTCGGCCGCGACCCGCCCGACGAACGAGACGGGCGTACACACGCGCAGGAGTTCCTCGACGGCGGGCCTTGCCGTGCCGGGGTGCAGCAGCAGTTCCCGATCGGCGGGGGACACGGCGTCCAGGGCGTGCACGCTGTTGCCGATCAGGTACCGGATGGACGCCACGCCCGCGAACAGCAGCAGCGCCGCCTGCGCGACCACATCGCGCTCGGAGAAGCGGTGCCCGCGTACCTCGATCTCCCGTAACTGGTGCAGCAGCCCGCCCTCGGCGCGCGAGCGGCGCGCGTTGTCCTCGGAGGCCAGGAAGTCGGCGAGTTGCCGGGTGCTCTCCCGGGTCCGGCGCAGGTGCTCCACCGAGACCGAGGTCGAGCCGAAGAGGTGCGCGATGTCGTCGGTCCAGCGGTTGAGGTCGGCGTGCGCCTCGACCGGGACACCGAGCACATCGGCGATCACCATCGCGGGCAGCGGGAAGGCGAACTCCGATATGAGGTCGAACCCGGTGGGGTCGAGCCGGTCGAGCAGCCCGTCCACGAGGGCCTGGATGCGCGGTTCGAGGTACGCGTCGGTGAACGGCACGTAGCCCCGGTTGGCCTGCCGGCGGTTGCGGGTGTGCTCGGTGCCGTCGTGGAACGCCAGCCAGCGCCCGTAGATGTCGAGCATGTCCGCGAACTCCTCGCGCTGCTCGGGCGGGAGGAAGCGCAGCGGGACCGCCGAGCGGGCGTTGGACAACCGCTCGTCCTGCATCAGGCGTGCGCAGTCGGCGTACCGGAACATCAGCCAGGTGCCGCCGAAGATCGTGCCGGACAGGCGGGCCGGGCTGCGCTCGCGCATCAGCGCGTAGAAGGGGAACGGGTCCTCGATGTACCGGAACTGGTTGTGGGAGAAGTCGTCGACGGATGCGAGGCCGGGTGACAAGGCAGGGACTCCCGATAAGTCGGTGGCAGCTGCTGGCGCACTCCTGTGGCCGGAGCGCGAAGTTGCCGGAGTGCGAATAGGAGGCTCTTTCGGTTTCACCGTAGGGCAGTTTTCGACGGCAGCTCAAGGAGCTGGAGTCCGGTTTTCCCTTTTGAGTTCCGGGCTAAATATGGATGCCCGCGGGGCGGTATTTCGGCCACGGCCGGCAGGCCTTCCGGAATCGCCTCGCGGGGCGCCGTCAGGGGATGGATGGGCTCGGCACCGATGTCGAGAGCGCTGCCGGGCACGGCGCCTGGGTCGCCCGGCGGGACGCGGGCTGGAGTTGCCGGGGGCCGGATACCGCTACCGGAGGGCTTGGTTTCCGGCTGAATCACGGGCCCCGACCGGCCCGCGGCGGCCGGGAAGGGCCTTGCGCGCCGAAGTCCGCGCGCTTAGCTTGGGGTTGCTGCCGGCCCGCGAGAACGGGTGCCCGCCGCTGCCGCGGCGTAGCACCAGGCCGGCTGGTTCACCGACGAGCGGCACTCCGCGGTCTGGCGGGACCCGGTGCCCTCGTCCCGCAGGAGATCTTCCTACGCGGCTGCTCGGCGGGCCCCGCGCGAATGCCTGTTCTCGCGGCGCTGTCGTGCTCCGTGATGTCCGGTGATGGCGGTCCCGGAACGCGCGGTGCGGTTCGCCCTGTCGCGGAATTGCCCTCCAGGAGGGATCTGTGTCGTTTGGAGCCGATGATTTCGTGCGCACTATCGGCCGTCGTGCATTTATTGACAGCGACGTTCTCGACATCGAGTACGATCGCGTTTTCCATCCGTCCTGGCAATTCATCGGGTTCGCCGGCGAGGTGCGTGAGCCGGGCGATTACATCGTGCGCGTGCTCGGCCGGGACGAGGTCGTCGTCGTACGCGGGGAGGACGGTGAAGTACGCGCGCTGCACAATTCGTGCACCCACCGGGGCACCCGCCTGTGCCGCGCGAGCCTGGGCAACACCGCGCACCTGCGGTGCAGTTACCACGGATGGACCTTCGCCAACGACGGCAGACTGGTCGGAGTGCCCGCCCTCCGGTCGGGCTACGCGCCGGACTTCGACCGCGCCGAGCACGGCCTGCCCGCCGCGCGCGTGGCGTGCCGGCGGGGGTTCCTGTTCGCCACCTGGGACGCGGCGGCTCCCGAACTGGAGGACTACCTCGGCGAGATCGCCTGGTACCTCGACGCCCTCCTCGACTGCGGGGCGGGGGAGTGGGAGGTCTGCGGCCCGCCGCAGCGGGTGCGCACCAAAGGGAACTGGAAGATCCCCACGGACAACTTCGCGGGCGACGGATACCACATGCGGACCACGCACCGGATCGCGCTCGACCAGGGGATCTACGGCGACACCCTGGCCGACGGCACCCGGGGGCGGGCGGGAACCGACCTCCTGGCGGTCAACATCGCGACCCGGGGCGGGCACAGCGTACGCGCGGGCTACGTCCTCGGCAGCGGGCGCTCCCTCGAGGACAGGGATCCCGCCGACCCGCAGTTCCCCGGCTATCCTCCCGAGCGGTGGGCCGAACTGGCCGCGGCGCAGTCCCCGGAGCAGGTGCGGTTCACCTCGCACTGCGAGGTCGCGCACGGAGTGGTGTTCCCCAACACCGTGTTCCTCAGCGTCGCGCACGACCGCGCGGTGGGCGAGGACACCGATCCGCTGACCCGCTACCTGGTGGTCCGCGCCCACGTACCGGTCAGCGCCCGCGAGACCGAGTGCCTGTACTGGACGCTCGTGCCCACGGCGATGGACCAGGACTGGCGCCGCCGCTCCTACCGCTTCCAGGCCCGTACTCAATCGGCGGGCGGCATCCTCTTCGAGATGGACGACTTCGAGAACTTCGCCCGGATCGACGCCGCCCTGGCCCGCTCGGCGCCGGGGCGGGGAGGACCGGTGGACCTGACCCTCGGCGCGGGCCTGGGCGTCCCGGCGCGGGGCTTCCCGGGCCCGGCGCGGGCCGAGGTCGCCACCCTCAGCGAACACAACCAGCGGGCCTTCTACCGGCGTTGGTCCGAACTCGTGGGGGAGCTGCCGTGATCGGCCGACCGGACCCCCGCCCGCCGGCGCGGCCCGCCACCTGCCCGGAGGAACTGACCGACGGCCCGTTCCCCGACCGCGGTGCCCGACTCCCTGGCCTCGACCCGGAGATCACCGCCGTGCTCACGGAGGAGAGCGCCGCGCTGGACGAGGGCGAGCACCAGGCCTGGCTGGACACGCTCGATCCCGCGTTCCGCTACGAGATCCCGGTGCCGCTGCTGCGAGAGGACCCCGTGCTGCCCCGGCACAGCCCGTCCGCCGTTCTCTTCGAGGCCACCAAGCGGGTGCTCGAGCTGAAGTTCGGCCGGGCCGGACTGCTCCAGGCGTGGTCGGACCGGCCCGCCACCACCACGCGCCACTTCCTCGGCTCGGTGCGGGTGTTCGCCGCACCCGCCTCCGGGGTGGTGCGGGCCGACGCCAACCTGCTGGTCACCGGCAACCGGGGGACCGAGCACACCGTGCTCGTCAGCGCCGCGCGCCAGGACCTGCTCCGCCGGCGCCACGGGCGCTGGGTGCTGCTGCGCAGGCGTGTCCTGCTCGATGTGGAGGTCGCCACCCATGAACAGCTCTCCGTCATCTTCTGAGGCGCCCTCCGAGGCCGCACACCCGGAGGACATCCTGCTGTGCCGGGTCTCGTGCGAGTCGGCGTCCGTCGCCGTCCTGCTGCACCCGACCGGCAACGGCGCGCGGCTGCTGCTGGTGTCCGAACGCACGGGAGGGCGCGCGCTGCTCGACGCCACGGTCCTGGACGCGCTGTGCGCCCTGACCCCCTCGGCGGCCACCGCCCTGGTGCGCTCCGCCGTGCAGGAGGGGACGCCCGCGTGACAGCCGTCGCGTTCGACTACACCGCGCCCACGACCCTCGACGCAGCCCTGCGCGCGCTGCATGCCCCCGGGCGGAGCGTGGCGCCGCTGGCGGGCGGGCAGAGCCTGGTCCCGCTGCTCACCCGCCGCGAGGTGCGCCCGGACGCGGTCGTGGACCTGAACGGGGTTCCCGGCCTCGCCGGGGTCGACATCGGCCCCGACCGGGTCAGGGTCGGCGCGATGACCAGACTGCGCGACCTGGAGCGGCACGGGGGACTGGCCGCCGCCCTCCCCGTACTGGTGTCCGCAGCCGCCTTGGTGGCCCACCCGCACATCCGGACGCGCGCCACGCTGGGCGGTTCGCTGTGCCACGCGGCCCCGGCCGCCGAACTGCCCGCGGTCGCGGTCGCCCTCGGCGCCGACGTGGTGCTGCGGTCGGTGCGCGGTGTGCGGTCCATTCCCGCGGCCGGGTTCGCCACCGGCCCCGGAACCACCGTCCGTGCGCCGGACGAGGTGGTGACCGAGGTCGTCTTCCCCCGCACCGGCGGACTCGCCCACGAGTTCAGCGAGTTGTGCACGCGCGGCGGCACCGGCTACCCCGTCGCCGGGGTCTGCCTGGGGCTGCGGGTCGGCGGCGGCCTCATCCGGGAGGCGTGCGTCGTGGTGTCCGGATGCGGCCCCCTCCCCGTACGCCTGCCCGGCGTCGAGGCCGCGCTGGTCGGCCGTGCCGTCGCCGGGCCGCACCCCGGCCTGGTCGCCGCCGTCGTCGCGGAGACGGCCCAGGCCCCCGGCCGCGGACGTGAATCCGGCCGCGGACCCGAAGCCGGCGGTGGACCCGGACCCGGACCCGAAGCCGGACCCGGCCACGTACCCGAACCCGCCCTCGA
>NZ_LIQY01000101.1 GCF_001418495.1 Streptomyces pathocidini
CGGAGACGGAGCACAGGTGAGGACGGGCACGACGGCCGAGGCAGGCGGCGAGACGGCGGCCAGCCCCGAGCTGGTGATCATCTCTGGCATGTCGGGGGCGGGCCGCAGCACCGCCGCCAAGTGCCTCGAGGACCTCGGCTGGTTCGTGGTCGACAACCTCCCGCCCGCCCTGATCCCCACCATGGTGGACCTGGGCGCCCGCTCGCAGGGCAACGTGGCCCGGATCGCCGTCGTCGTCGACGTACGCGGCCGCCGCTTCTTCGACAACCTCCGCGAGTCGCTGGCCGCCCTGGAGGCCAAGAGCGTCAAGCGCCGGGTGATCTTCCTGGAGGCCTCCGACGAGGCACTCGTCCGCCGCTTCGAGTCCGTGCGCCGCCCGCACCCGCTCCAGGGCTCCGGCCGCATCGTCGACGGCATCGCCGCCGAGCGCGACCTGCTGCGCGAACTGCGCGGCGACGCCGACCTGGTGATCGACACCTCCAGCCTCAACGTCCACGAACTGCGCGCCAAGCTCGACGCCCAGTTCGCCGGCGAGGAGGAACCCGAACTCCGCGCCACCGTGATGTCTTTCGGGTACAAGTACGGGCTCCCGGTTGACGCCGACCTCGTCGTCGACTGCCGCTTCCTGCCCAACCCGCACTGGGTCCCCGAGCTGCGCCCCTTCACCGGCGTCAACGAGGAAGTGGCCAACTACGTCTTCAACCAGCCCGGCGCCAAGGAGTTCCTGGACCGCTACGCCGAGCTGCTCCAGCTCATCGCGACCGGCTACCGCCGCGAGGGCAAGCGCTACGTGACCATCGCCGTCGGCTGCACCGGCGGCAAGCATCGCAGCGTCGCCATGTCCGAGAAGCTCGCCACCCGACTCGCCGCCGAAGGCGTCGAGACCGTCGTCGTCCACCGGGACATGGGGCGCGAGTGACACCGGGAAGGCCCTCGCGGCTGCGGGGAGTCCGCCGGCTGGTCCCGGAGCGCACCGGCTTCGCGACCGGCCGTACGACCCGGGCGGTGCGCCGGCGCGGCACCCAGCCCAAAGTGGTCGCGCTCGGCGGCGGCATGGGCCTGTCCGCCTCGCTCGCCGCGCTGCGCCGCATCACCGGCGACCTGACGGCCGTCGTCACCGTCGCCGACGACGGCGGCTCCAGCGGCCGGCTCCGCGACGAGCTGGGCGTCCTGCCGCCCGGCGACCTGCGCAAGGCGCTGGCCGCGCTGTGCGGCGACGACGAGTGGGGCCAGACCT
Organism: Streptomyces pathocidini; assembly: GCF_001418495.1. GTDB lineage: Bacteria > Actinomycetota > Actinomycetes > Streptomycetales > Streptomycetaceae > Streptomyces > Streptomyces pathocidini. The sequence continues at coordinate 1,238 of NZ_LIQY01000101.1, forward strand.
GGGCCCGGGTCATCCAGCACCGCTTCGCCAGCGAGGGCGACCTGCACGGCCACGCCGTGGGCAACCTGCTGATCGTGGCCCTCTGGGAGCAGCTCGGCGACCACGTCGAGGCCCTGGAGTGGGTCGGCAGGCTGCTCGGCGCCCACGGCAGGGTGCTGCCCATGTCGGCGGTCCCGCTGGAACTCCAGGCGAAGGTCCGCGGCCACGACCCGGCCCGCCCCGGGGCGGTCACCACCGTCCGCGGCCAGGCCACCGTCGCACTGACCCGGGGCGAGGTGCAGTCCGTGCACCTGGTGCCGAACGACCCGCCCGCCGTCCCCGAGGCCGTCGAGGCGGTCCTCGACGCGGACTGGGTCGTCCTGGGGCCCGGCTCCTGGTTCTCCTCCGTGATCCCGCACCTTCTGGTGCCGGACCTGCTGGACGCGCTCGTGGAGACCAAGGCCCGCCGGGTCCTCTCCCTGAACCTCGCGCCGCAGCCCGGCGAAACCGAGGGCTTCTCACCGCAACGTCATTTGGAGGTTTTGGCCCGACACGCCCCTAAACTCGCCTTCGACGTGGTGCTGGCCGACGAGGCCGCCGTGCCCGACCGGGACAGTCTCACCGATGCCGCGGAGCAGCTCGGCGGGGCGGTCGAGCTGGCTCCGGTGGCCTCGCCCGACGGGCTCCCCAGGCACGATCCGGAGCTGTTGGCCGCCGCGTACGACCGTATTTTTCGGATGCATGGAAGGATCGGCCCATGGCGATGACGGCAGCGGTGAAGGATGAAATTTCCCGGCTCCCTGTCACCCGGACATGCTGCCGGAAGTCGGAGGTCTCGTCGATCCTGCGGTTCGCGGGCGGCCTGCACCTGGTGAGCGGCCGGATCGTGATCGAGGCCGAGCTGGACACCGGTATCGCGGCCCGGCGGCTGCGCAAGGACATCCTGGAGATCTTCGGCCACGCCTCGGACCTCGTGGTGATGGCCCCCGGCGGCCTGCGCCGCGGCAGCCGCTATGTCGTACGGGTGGTGGCAGGCGGTGACCAACTGGCGCGCCAGACCGGCCTGGTGGACGGCCGCGGCCGTCCCATCCGCGGACTGCCGCCGCAGGTCGTCTCGGGTGCGACCTGCGACGCCGAGGCCGCCTGGCGCGGCGCGTTCCTGGCGCACGGCTCGCTCACCGAGCCCGGCCGCTCCTCCTCCCTGGAGGTCACCTGCCCCGGCCCGGAGGCCGCGCTCGCCCTGGTCGGCGCGGCCCGCAGGCTCGGCATCGCGGCCAAGGCGCGCGAGGTGCGCGGCGTGGACCGGGTGGTCGTACGGGACGGGGACGCGATCGGCGCCCTGCTGACCCGGCTCGGCGCGCACGAGTCGGTGCTGGCCTGGGAGGAGCGGCGGATGCGGCGCGAGGTGCGCGCCACCGCCAACCGGCTCGCCAACTTCGACGACGCCAACCTGCGCCGCTCCGCGCGCGCCGCCGTCGCCGCGGGCGCGCGGGTGCAGCGGGCGCTGGAGATCCTGGCCGACGAGGTGCCCGAGCACCTGGCCGCCGCGGGCCGGCTGCGCATGGAGCACAAGCAGGCCTCGCTGGAGGAGCTGGGCGCGCTGGCCGACCCGCCGCTGACCAAGGACGCGGTCGCGGGCCGGATCCGGCGGCTGCTGGCGATGGCCGACAAGCGCGCACAGGACCTGGGCATCCCCGGCACCGAGTCCAACCTGAGCGAGGACCTGACCGAGGAGATGGCCGACGGCATGGCCGTCTGACGGCCCGCCCGGACGGCCGCGCGGCCCCCTTCCCGCCCGATGTCACCCGATGCGCCCGGGAGCGGTAGGGTCGGGGGTGGTCGGGGACATCCATTTACAGCTCGCCGGCGTCGCAACCGGCATACCAACGAGGAGATCGGTTCGTGACGATCCGCGTAGGCATCAACGGCTTCGGCCGTATCGGCCGCAACTACTTCCGGGCGCTCCTGGAGCAGGGTGCGGACATCGAGATCGTCGGTGTCAACGACCTGACCGACAACGCCACTCTGGTCCACCTGCTGAAGTACGACTCGATCCTGGGTCGTCTGAAGCAGGAGGTCAGCCACACCGACAACACCATCACGGTCGGCAACCAGACCTTCAAGACGATGGCCGAGCGCGACCCGGCGCAGCTGCCCTGGGGCGAGCTGGGTGCCGACATCGTGATCGAGTCCACCGGCATCTTCACCAAGCGCGAGGACGCCGCGAAGCACCTGGCCGCCGGCGCGAAGAAGGTGATCATCTCCGCGCCCGCCAAGGGCGAGGACATCACCATCGTGATGGGCGTCAACCAGGACAAGTACGACGCCGCCAACCACCACGTCATCTCCAACGCCTCCTGCACCACCAACTGCGTGGCGCCGATGGCCAAGGTGCTCGACGAGAGCTTCGGCATCGTCAAGGGCATGATGACGACGGTCCACGCGTACACCAACGACCAGCGCATCCTGGACTTCCCGCACTCCGACCTGCGCCGCGCCCGCGCCGCCGCGGAGAACATCATTCCGACCTCCACCGGTGCCGCCAAGGCCACCGCGCTGGTCCTCCCGCAGCTCAAGGGCAAGCTGGACGGCATCGCGATGCGCGTACCGGTCCCGACCGGCTCGGTCACCGACCTCGTCCTGGAGCTGGACCGTGAGGTCACCAGGGACGAGATCAACTCCGCCTTCCAGAAGGCCGCCGAGGGTCAGCTGAAGGGCATCCTGGAGTACACCGAGGACGCGATCGTCTCCTCCGACATCGTGAACTGGCCCGCCTCCTGCACCTTCGACTCGCAGCTGACGATGGTCCAGGGCAAGCAGGTCAAGGTCGTCGGCTGGTACGACAACGAGTGGGGCTACTCCAACCGCCTGGTGGACCTGACCACCTTCGTCGGCGGCCGGCTCTGATCTCGTAGAGATCCCGTAGAGCAGGCACCGCGATGTGAGCGACAGGGCTCGCGCAGCGCACAGCGCGCCGCACGAGCCCTGTCCCCGCTTTTGCGACAACCCGCCGCCACTCTCGCGGCCGTGGCAGGTCGCCGTCGGGGCCGCTCAACCGGTGGTTTCGGTGTCCCGTGAAGAGCTGGGTTGCTACTAGGAGTCCATATACATGAAGACGATCGATGACCTTCTGCGGGAGGACTTGGTCGCGGGCAGGCGGGTCTTCGTCCGCGCCGACCTGAACGTGCCGCTGGACGGCACCACCATCACCGACGACGGCCGGATCCGGGCCGTCCTGCCGACCATCGCCCGGCTCGCGGAGGCCGGCGCCAAGGTGGTCGTCGCCTCCCACCTCGGCCGCCCCAAGGGCGCGCCCGACCCGCAGTTCTCGCTCGCCCCGGCCGCCGAGCGGCTGGCCGAACTCCTCGGCAGGGACGTCGCGTTCGCGACCGACACGGTCGGCGAGTCGGCCCGCGCCACCGTCGGCGGGCTCGCCGACGGCCAGGTCGCGCTGCTGGAGAACCTGCGCTTCAACGCGGGCGAGACCAGCAAGGACGACAGCGAGCGCGGCGCCTTCGCCGACCAGTTGGCCACCCTGGCCGATGCCTACGTCGGCGACGGCTTCGGCGCCGTGCACCGCAAGCACGCCTCCGTCTACGACCTCCCGGCCCGCCTCCCGCACGCCGCGGGCGGTCTGATCGCCACCGAGGTCGGCGTCCTGAAGCAGCTCACCGAGGACGTCAAGCGGCCTTACGCGGTGGTGCTCGGCGGCGCCAAGGTCTCCGACAAGCTGGGGGTCATCGACCACCTCCTGGAGAAGGCCGACCGCATCCTCATCGGCGGCGGCATGGCGTACACCTTCCTCAAGGCCCTGGGCCACGAGGTGGGCATCTCGCTGCTCCAGCAGGACCAGGTCCCGGCCGTGCAGGCCTATCTGCGGCGGGCCGAGGAGCGCGGTGTGGAGTTCGTCCTCCCCGTGGACGTGCTGGTCTCCCCGGAGTTCCCGGACCTCAAGACCAAGGCACCCGCCAACCCGTCGGTCGTCGCCGCGGACGCCATCCCGGCCGACCAGGAGGGCCTGGACATCGGCCCCGAGACCCGCAAGCTGTACGCCTCGAAGCTCGCCGACGCGGCCACCGTCTTCTGGAACGGGCCGATGGGCGTCTTCGAGCACCCCGACTACGCCGAGGGCACCCGCGCGGTCGCCCAGGCCCTGCTGGACAGCCCGGCCTTCACCGTCGTCGGTGGCGGCGACTCGGCCGCGGCCGTCCGCAGCCTGGGCTTCGACGAGAGTGCATTCGGCCACATTTCGACCGGTGGCGGCGCGAGCCTCGAATACCTCGAGGGCAAGACGCTCCCCGGCCTCGCAGCACTGGAGGACTGACCCCGTGACATCCCGTACGCCGCTGATGGCGGGCAACTGGAAGATGAACCTCAACCACCTCGAGGCCATCGCCCACGTCCAGAAGCTCGCCTTCGCACTGACCGACAAGGACTACGAGGCCGTCGAGGTCGCCGTCCTGCCGCCGTTCACCGACCTGCGCTCGGTGCAGACCCTGGTCGACGGCGACAAACTGAAGATCGCCTACGGGGCCCAGGACCTGTCCGCGCACGACTCCGGCGCGTACACCGGCGAGGTCTCGGGCCCGATGCTGGCCAAGCTGAAGTGCACCTATGTGGCCATCGGCCACTCCGAGCGGCGCCAGTACCACGGCGAGGGCGAGGAGATCGTCAACGCCAAGGTCAAGGCCGCGTTCCGCAACGGCCTGACGCCGATCCTGTGCGTGGGCGAGGGCCTGGACGTCCGCAAGGCGGGCAACCAGGTCGCGCACACCCTCGCCCAGGTCGACGGCGCCCTGAAGGACGTGGAGGCCGAGCAGGCCGAGACGATCGTGATTGCGTACGAGCCGGTGTGGGCCATCGGCACCGGCGAGGTCGCCACGCCCGAGGACGCCCAGGAGGTTTGCGGGGCGATCCGCGGCCGGCTGGCCGAGCTCTACAGCCAGGAGCTGGCCGACAAGGTCCGCATCCAGTACGGCGGCTCGGTGAAGTCCGGGAACGTCGCGGCGATCATGGCGCAGCCCGATGTGGACGGCGCGCTGATCGGCGGCGCCGCGCTGGACGCCGATGAGTTCGTCAAGATCGTCCGCTTCCGCGACCAGTAGTGTCCGGGAGGGCTCCGATCCGCGGCCTGACCAGTGAGTAGGCCGTAAGGGGTTCTCCGTCGTACCCTGTCGGGGGTCGGTGTGGTGCGGACCGCAGGTCCGGCCGCCCGGCCCCCGTCGCCCGTCCGTCCCGTCATTGTCCGAGAGAGTTGGGTCCAGCCGTGATTGTAGGGTTCTCGATTGCCCTGATCGTCTTCAGCCTGCTGATGATGCTGCTGGTGCTGATGCACAAGGGGAAGGGCGGCGGTCTCTCCGACATGTTCGGCGGCGGCATGCAGTCCTCCGTCGGCGGTTCCTCGGTTGCCGAGCGCAACCTCGACCGGATCACCATCGTGGTCGGTCTGCTGTGGTTCGCGTGCATTGTCGCCCTTGGGCTGCTGATGAAGCTGGACGCCTGACCGCGGCCTTCTGACACACCGTCGCACGCGCCGCTTATCATGGGTTCGGCGTCCTCGGGAGCGGGGTGTAACTCCTGTCACTGGACGCGCGTTGGGCCTTACGTAGACTGGGGCGCCCGCGGCGAAGCGGACTGACGAAGCTTCGCGGCACCATCACGCAGGGAGTTACGACCGTGGCAAGTGGCAACGCGATCCGTGGAAGTCGGGTCGGAGCGGGGCCGATGGGTGAGGCCGAGCGGGGCGAGTCCGCGCCGCGCCTGCGCATCTCCTTCTGGTGCTCCAACGGGCACGAGACGGTGCCGAGCTTCGCCAGCGACGCGCAGATTCCCGAAACCTGGGACTGCCCGCGCTGCGGCTTCCCGGCGGGCAAGGACCGGGACAACCCGCCGGACCCGCCGCGCACCGAGCCCTACAAGACCCACCTCGCGTATGTGCGCGAGCGGCGCAGCGACGCCGACGGCGAGGCCATCCTCGCCGAGGCCCTCGCCAAGCTCCGCGGCGAGATCTGACACCAGCCCGACCGGGCCGTTGTCGGTGGTGGCCGTTACGGTTTCGATAGGTTGAGACCCGCAGCGGGGGCAACGCACGAGGAGAAGTGGGCTGGTGTCGGAGATGAACGCAGGAACCCGTACGAGGCTCGACCGTATGCCGCAGTGGAGCGCGCTCGCCGAGCACCGGGAGCGGCTGGGCGAGGTGTCGCTGCGCGGGCTGTTCGAGACCGATTCCGGGCGGAGCGAGCGGTACTCCCTGGACGTCGGGGACCTGCACCTGGACTACTCCAAGCATCTGGTCACCGACGAGACGCTGGCGCTGCTGCGCGACCTGGCCGCGGCGACCGGTGTGGCCGGACTGCGGGACGCCATGTTCCGCGGCGAGAAGATCAACATCACCGAGAACCGTGCCGTGCTCCACACCGCCCTGCGCGCCCCGCGCGACGCCGTCGTCGAGGTCGACGGCGAGAACGTGGTCCCCAAGGTGCACGCCGTGCTCGACAAGATGGCGGGCTTCGCCGACTCCGTCCGCTCCGGCAAGTGGGTCGGCTCCACCGGCCGGCGGATCCGCAACGTCGTCAACATCGGTATCGGCGGCTCGGATCTGGGCCCGGCCATGGCCTACGAGGCGCTGCGCCCCTTCACCGAGCGGTCGTTGACCTTCCGCTTCGTCTCCAACGTGGACGGCGCCGATCTGCACGAGGCGGTGCGGGACCTGGACCCGGCCGAGACGCTGTTCATCGTGGCCTCCAAGACCTTCACCACCATCGAGACGGTCACCAACGCGCTCTCCGCCCGTACGTGGCTGCTGGACGGGCTGGGCGGGGACGAAGCGGCCGTGCCGTTCCACTTCGTGGCGCTGTCCACGAACGCCGCCGAGGTGCAGAAGTTCGGCATCGACACGGAGAACATGTTCGAGTTCTGGGACTGGGTCGGCGGGCGCTACTCCTTCGACTCGGCCATCGGCCTCTCCCTGATGATCGCCATCGGCCCCGACCGCTTCCGCGAGCTGCTCGACGGCTTCCACCTCGTCGACGAGCACTTCCGCACCGCCCCGCCGGAGGCCAACGCCCCGCTGTTGCTGGGCCTGCTGGGCATTTGGTACGGCAACTTCCACGACGCGCAGTCCCACGCCGTGCTGCCCTACAGCCACTACCTCTCGAGGTTCACCGCCTACCTCCAGCAGCTCGACATGGAGTCCAACGGCAAGTCCGTGGACCGCGAGGGCAACCCGGTGCACTGGCAGACCGGCCCGGTCGTGTGGGGCACACCGGGCACCAACGGCCAGCACGCGTACTACCAGCTGCTGCACCAGGGCACGAAGACCATCCCGGCCGACCTCCTCGGCTTCGCCCGCCCCGTCGCGGAGCTGGGCCCCGAACTGGCCGCCCAGCACGACCTGCTGATGGCCAACCTGTTCGCCCAGGGCCAGGCGCTGGCCTTCGGCAAGACGGCCGAGGAGGTACGGGCCGAGGGCGTGGCGGAGGAGCAGGTGGCGCACCGCACCTTCCGCGGCAACCACCCCACGACCACGATCCTGGCGAAGGAGCTCAGCCCGTCCGTGCTGGGCCAGCTCATCGCGCTCTACGAGCACAAGGTGTTCGTCCAGGGCGCGGTGTGGAACATCGACTCCTTCGACCAGTGGGGGGTCGAGCTGGGCAAGGTCCTCGCCAAGCGGCTCGAACCCGCGGTCGGCGAGGGCGCGGAAGTACCGGGGCTTGACAGTTCGACTGCCGACCTGGTGGCCAAGTACCGCGCGTGGCGCGGCCGCTGAGCCCGCTCGCCCTACAACCCCGGAGGCCCGGGACGGCCAAGTCGTTCCCGGGCCTCGGGAGTTGCAGGGAACCGCTTGCGACCGCCGCGGCCGGCTGCGGGGGCTTTCCGTCAACAGCCCCCGACAGGGCGAACCGACCCGGGCCCCGCACCACGACGTGGTGCGGGGCCCGGTCCCGTAAGTCCGGCTACGGCGAAGCCGGCGGGTACAGCTCGCGCGGCAGGCCGGACGCCGCCGCGGCGTCCAGCAGCCACAACGTACGGCTGCGCCCGTACGCCCCGGCGGCCGGGGCCTGGACCTCGCCCGCGCCCGAGAGGGCGATCGCGGCGGCGTTCGCCTTGTCCTCGCCCGCCGCCAGCAGCCAGACCTCCCGCGCCGCCCGGATCGCGGGCAGCGTCAGCGAGATCCGGTTCGGCGGCGGCTTGGGCGCCCCGCGGACCCCGACGACCGTGAGCTCGGTCTCCCGGACGCCCGGCAGCTCGGGGAAGAGCGAGGCCACGTGCGTGTCCGGGCCGACGCCGAGCAGCAGCACGTCGAACGCCGGGACCGAGGCGTGGTTCTCCGGCTGTGCGGCGGCGGCCAGTTCGGCCGCGTACGCCTCGGCGGCGGCCTCCACGTCCGAGCCGTGCGGCCCGTCGGAGGGGGCCATCGCGTGCACCCGCGCGGGATCGAGCGGTACCGAGTCCAGCAGCGCCTTGTGGGCCTGTGTGACGTTGCGCTCCGGGTCGCCCTCGGGCAGGAACCGCTCGTCGCCCCACCACAGGTCGAGCCGCGACCAGTCGATCGCGTCGCGGGCCGGGGACTCCGCGAGCGCGGCCAGCAGGCCGTTGCCGTTCCGGCCGCCGGTGAGCACCACCGAGGCGGCGCCGCGGGCGGCCTGGGCGTCCACGATCTTCGTGATCAGCCGGGCCGCCGCAGCCCTGGCCATCAGCTCCTTGTCGCGGTGGACGACGACCTGAGGGGCGCTCACTCGGCGGGTGCCTTCCGGGCCTTGGGCTTGGCACCGGCGGTCTTCCCGGCAGCGGTGGTCTTGGCAGCGCCGGTCTTGGCAGCGGTGGTCTTCCGGGGAGCCTCCGCCGCGCTGCCGGCGCCGCCTGCCTCCGCGTCTGACGAAGCGTCCGACCGAGCGTCCGACGACGGTGGAACGCGCTCCTCCGCCACCTGCGAACCCAGCTTCGTGACCCCGAACTTGATCGCGGCCGCGTACATCTCGTCCGGATCCAGCCGCCGCAGCTCCTCCGCGATCAGCTCGGCGGTGTCCCGCCGGTTCAGTGCCACATGCCGGTCCGGCTGCCCCGGCATCGCCAGCTCCGCGAGCGAGCCGTTGTGCCGGTCCAGGCAGATGGTCCCGTCCTCGGTCTCCAGCCGTACGGCCGTGAGCCCGGGCCCGTCGGAGACCACGCGCTCCACCGGCACCCCGAGGCGGTCGGCGAGCCACATGCCGAGCAGTTCACTGCTCGGGTTGTACGCCTCGGCCTCGACCACCGCGGAGGTGATCTTCGAGTGGCGCTGGTCCAGCGCCGCGGCGAGCATGCTGCGCCACGGCGTGATCCGCGTCCAGGCCAGGTCGGTGTCGCCCGGGCTGTAGGTCTCGGCCCGCTGCCGGAGCGTGCCGACCGGGTCCTCGGTGGCCGCCGCGTCCGTGATCCGGCGCGCGGCCAGCTGGCCGAGCAGGTCCTCGACGGGGTTGTCCGGGGCCTCCTCCGGCCACCACACCACGACCGGCGCGTCCGGCAGCAGCAGCGGCAGGACCACCGAGTGGGCGTGGTTGGCCAGTTCGCCGTGCAGCCGCAGCAGCACGGTCTCGCCGCTGGTCTCGCCGCCGAGCCGCACCTCCGCGTCCAGCCGGGCCATCCGGCGGTCGCGGGGCGAACGCCCCGGCCGCTTGATGACGACCAGGGTCCGCGACGGGTGCTCCTTGGAGGCCTCGCGCGCGGCCTTCAGGGCGTCGTAGTGGTTCCCCTCGTCGGTGACGATGACGAGGGTGAGCACCATGCCGACGGCCGGAGTCCCCGTCGCCCGGCGGGCCTTGACGAGCGCGGCGTTGATCTGGCTGGACGTGGTCTCGGTGAGATCGATGTTCATGGCCGGCGCCAGCTCCGTCCGTCTCGTGCGAGCATCTCGTCCGCGGCCCTCGGGCCCCACGTACCGGCGGTGTACTGCTCGGGCTTGCCGTGCTTGTCCCAGTACGCCTCGATCGGGTCCAGGATCCGCCAGGACTGCTCGACCTCCTGGTGGCGGGGGAAGAGGTTGGCGTCCCCCAGCAGCACGTCGAGCAGCAGCCGCTCGTACGCCTCGGGGCTGGACTCGGTGAAGGACTCGCCGTACGCGAAGTCCATCGTCACGTCCCGGATCTCCATGGAGGTGCCGGGCACCTTGGAGCCGAACCGGATCGTGACGCCCTCGTCCGGCTGCACCCGGATGACCAGGGCGTTCTGCCCCAGCTCCTGGGTCTCGGCGGTGTCGAAGGGGGAGTGCGGGGCGCGCTGGAAGACCACCGCGATCTCCGTCACCCGGCGGCCGAGCCGCTTGCCGGTGCGCAGATAGAACGGGACACCCGCCCAGCGGCGGTTGTCGATCTCCAGCTTGATCGCGGCGTAGGCGTCGGTGCGCGAGCCGGAGTCGATGCCCTCCTCCTCGAGGTAGCCGAGCACCTCCTCGCCGCCCTGCCAGCCGTGCGCGTACTGGCCGCGCACGGTGTGCTTGCCCAGCTCCCGCGGCAGCTTGACCGCCTTGAGGACCTTGAGCTTCTCGGTGACCAGCGCCTTGGCGTCGAAGGAGGAGGGCTCCTCCATGGCCGTCAGCGCCAGCAGCTGGAGCAGGTGGTTCTGGATCACGTCGCGGGCCGCGCCGATGCCGTCGTAGTAGCCGGCCCGGCCGCCGATGCCGATGTCCTCGGCCATCGTGATCTGCACATGGTCGACGTACGACCGGTTCCACAGCGGCTCGAACATCGTGTTGGCGAAGCGCAGCGCCAGGATGTTCTGGACCGTCTCCTTGCCCAGGTAGTGGTCGATCCGGAACACGTCGGACGGCCGGAAGACCTGGTGGACGACCTGGTTGAGGTCCTGCGCGCTGGCCAGGTCGTGCCCGAAGGGCTTCTCGATGACCGCGCGGCGCCAGGAGTCCTCGGTGCCCTCCGACAGGCCGTGCTTCTTCAGCTGCTCCACGACCGTGGGGAAGAACTTCGGCGGTACGGACAGGTAGAAGGCGAAGTTGCCGCCCGTGCCGCGCGCCTTGTCCAGGTCCTGGATCGTGGTCTTGAGGTTCTCGAAGGCCTGGTGGTCGGAGAACTCGCCGGGCACGAAGCGGAAGCCCTCGGCCAGCTGCTGCCAGACCTCCTCGCGGAACGGGGTCCGCGCATGCTCCTTCACCGCGTCGTGCACGACCTGCGCGAAGTCCTCGTCCGCCCAGTCGCGGCGGGCGAAGCCGACCAGGGAGAACCCGGGCGGCAGCAGACCGCGGTTGGCCAGGTCGTAGACCGCGGGCATCAGCTTCTTACGGGACAGGTCGCCCGTGACGCCGAAGATGACCAGGCCGGACGGCCCCGCGATGCGCGGGAGCCGCCGGTCCTGGGCGTCACGCAGCGGATTGTCACCGCGTGCGGACATCGGGATCAATTCAGGCCTCCGAAGGAGCGAGGCGCCTGAGCTCCGCCTCGGTGGACTTCAGCAGGTCGTTCCAGGACGTCTCGAACTTGTCGACGCCCTCGTCCTCCAGCAGCTGCACGACCTCGTCGTAGTCGATGCCGAGGCCGGCGAGCGCCGCCAGGTCGGCCCTGGCCTGCTCGTAGGTGCCGCGCACCGTGTCACCGGTGATCCGGCCGTGGTCGCCGGTCGCGACGAGGGTGGCCTCCGGCATGGTGTTCACCGTGCCGGGCGCGACCAGCTCGTCGACGTACAGCGTGTCCTTGTACGCCTTGTCCTTGACGCCGGTGGAGGCCCACAGCGGGCGCTGCCGGTTGGCGCCGTCCCGCTCCAGGGCCGCCCAGCGGTCCGACCCGAAGACCTCTTCATAGGCCTCGTACGCCAGGCGGGCGTTGGCAAGGGCGGCCTTGCCGCGCAGCGCCGCGGCCTCCGGGGTGCCCTGGGCGTCCAGCCGCTTGTCGATCTCGGTGTCCACGCGGGAGACGAAGAACGAGGCGACCGACTGGATCTGCGAGAGGTCCAGGCCCGCGGCCTTGGCCCGCTCCAGACCGGTCAGGAAGGCGTCCATGACCGCGCGGTAGCGCTCCAGCGAGAAGATCAGCGTGACGTTGACACTGATGCCCTTGGAGATCACCTCGGTGATCGCCGGGAGGCCCGCCTTGGTGGCCGGGATCTTGATGAAGGTGTTCGGCCGGTCCACCAGCCAGGCCAGCTGCTTGGCCTCGGCGACCGTGGCGCGGGTCTCGTGCGCCAGGCGCGGGTCGACCTCGATGGAGACCCGGCCGTCCCGGCCGCCGGTCGCCTCGAACACCGGGCGCAGCACGTCGGCGGCGTCCCGGACGTCCGCCGTGGTGATCATGCGCAGGGCCTCCTCGACGGTGACCTTGCGGGCCGCGAGGTCGGCCAGCTGCTGGTCATAGCCCTGGCCGTCGGAGATCGCCTTCTGGAAGATCGAGGGGTTGGTGGTCACGCCGACCACGTACTGCTGGTCGATCAGCTCGGCGAGGTTGCCGGACGTGATGCGCCGCCGGGACAGGTCGTCCAGCCAGATCGCCACGCCCTCTTCGGAGAGGCGCTTGAGTGCGTCTGCCATGAGAAATGCATCTCCTACGTGTCGTATAGGTGCGTCAGCGACCGGCGGCCGACAGGGATTCCCGCGCGGCGGCCTCGACCGCGTCCGCGGTCAGGCCGAACTCGCGGAACAGGACCTTGTAGTCGGCGGAGGCGCCGAAGTGCTCCAGCGAGACGATCCGTCCGGCATCCCCGGTGTAACGGTGCCAGGTCAGGCCGATCCCGGCCTCGACGGCGACCCGCGCCCTCACCGACGGCGGCAGCACGCTGTCGCGGTACCCCTGGTCCTGCTCCTCGAACCACTCCACGGACGGCATCGAGACCACCCGGGTCGGCACGCCGGTGGCCTGGAGCCGCTCGCGCGCCGCGACGGCCAGCTGCACCTCGGAGCCGGTGGCGATCAGGATCACCTCGGGCGCCCCGCCCTCCGCCTCCATCAGCACGTAGCCGCCCTTGGCGGCGTCCTCGTCGAGCTCGTACGTCGGCACGTTCTGCCGGGTGAGGGCCAGCCCGTGCGGGGCGGGCCTGTCGGCGTGGCGGCGCAGGATCTCGCGCCAGGCGACGGCCGTCTCGTTGGCGTCGGCCGGGCGGACGACGTTCAGCCCCGGGATGGCGCGCAGCGCGGCCAGGTGCTCGACCGGCTGGTGGGTCGGGCCGTCCTCGCCGAGGCCGATCGAGTCGTGCGTCCAGACGTAGGTGACCGGCAGCTCCATGAGGGCGGCCAGGCGCACGGCGGGGCGCATGTAGTCGGAGAAGACCAGGAAAGTGCCGCCGTAGATACGGGTGTTGCCGTGCAGCGCGATGCCGTTCATGGTCGAGCCCATGGCGTGCTCGCGGATGCCGTAGTGCACGGTCCTGCCGTACGGGTTCGCCTCCGGCAGCGGGTTGCCCGCGGGCAGGAAGGACGAGGAGGCGTCGATCGTGGTGTTGTTGGAGCCCGCGAGGTCGGCCGAGCCGCCCCACAGCTCCGGCACCACACCGCCCAGCGCCTTGAGGACCTCGCCCGAGGCCTTGCGGGTGGCGACGTCCTTGCCGGCTTCGAAGAACGGGACCTTCTGCTGCCAGCCGTCGGGGAGTTCGCCCGCGCTGATCCGGTCGAACTCCGCTGCCCGCCGCGGGTTGGCGTCGCGCCACTCCTGGAGCTTCTTGTCCCAGGCGGAGTGCGCCTCGCGGCCGCGGTCCAAGGCTTTGCGGACGTGCTTGATGACGTCCTCGTCGACCTGGAAGTCCTGCTCCGGGTCGAAGCCCAGCACGCGCTTGGTGGCCGCGACCTCCTCGGCGCCCAGCGCCGAGCCGTGCGCCGCCTCGGTGTTCTGGGCGTGCGGGGCGGGCCAGGCGATGATCGAGCGGGCCGCGATGAAGGAGGGGCGCTCGGTTTCGGCGCGCGCCGCCCGCAGGGCCTCGTACAGGCCCTTGGGGTCGAGGTCGCCGTTGGGCAGCTGCGCCACGCGCTGGACGTGCCAGCCGTAGGACTCGTACCGCTTGAGGGTGTCCTCGGAGACGGCGGTCTCGGTGTCGCCCTCGATGGAGATGTGGTTGTCGTCCCACAGCAGCACCAGGTTGCCCAGCTTCTGGTGGCCCGCGAGCGAGGACGCCTCGGCCGAGATGCCCTCCTGGAGGCAGCCGTCACCGGCGATGACCCAGATCGTGTGGTCGAAGGGGGAGGTGCCGGGGGCCGCGTCGGGGTCGAACAGGCCGCGCTCGTAGCGGGCGGCCATCGCCATGCCCACGCCGTTGGCGACGCCCTGGCCGAGCGGGCCGGTGGTGGTCTCCACGCCGACCGTGTGCCCGTACTCGGGGTGCCCGGGGGTCTTGGAGCCCCAGGTGCGGAAGGCCTCGAGGTCCTCGAGCTCCAGGCCGTAACCGGCCATGTAGAGCTGGATGTACAGCGTCAGGCTGCTGTGCCCCGCGGAGAGGACGAACCGGTCGCGCCCCGCCCACCGGGCGTCGGACGGGTCGTGCCGCATCAGCTTCTGGAAGAGCAGGTACGCGGCGGGAGCCAGGCTCATGGCCGTGCCCGGGTGGCCGTTGCCGACCTTCTGCACGGAATCCATGGCCAGGACGCGGACGGTATCGACGGCCCGCTGGTCCAGTTCGGTCCACTCGAGATCTGTGGTGGTCGGCTTGGTGCTCACCCTGAGTCAGGGCTCCTCTCCACATGTCGAATGCCGGTGACGTCTGCACCGGGCGCTGTCGAGCCTACCTTCGGCCATCCGGCCCGCACTCCGGGGCGGGAGGACGCGGGCCCCGCGGCGCGGTTGAGGGGTTGACAACACGACCCACCCCCGCGAGGAACGGCGTATCGGCTGCGTCTAGAGTGGCGTGGTACGCGCAAGTCTTAACCGGGTGTTCTCTCCGGTGCTTGCTGGTCTGTGCCCGCGGCGCCAGCCGCTGAGGTCGCTATTCAGGGGTGTGCGTGACGGCCGTCGATTCCCGTCCTGCGGGGGTGTTCCAGGACAGTCCCGGTCACCGGCCGTTCGGGGCCCGTGCCAAGGGGTTCGTTGCGCTCACCAAGCCGCGCATCATCGAGCTGCTGCTGATCACCACGGTCCCGGTGATGTTCCTGGCCGAGCAGGGCGTGCCCAACCTGTGGCTGGTGCTCGCCACCTGCTTCGGCGGCTACCTCTCCGCGGGCGGTGCCAACGCGCTCAACATGTACATCGACCGCGACATCGACGCGCTGATGGACCGCACCTCCCAGCGGCCGCTGGTGACCGGTCTGATCTCGCCGCGCGAGGGCCTGGCCTTCGGCCTCGTGCTCGCCGCGGTCTCCACCCTCTGGTTCGGCCTGCTCGTCAACTGGCTGTCCGCCGCCCTCTCGCTCGGCGCGCTGCTCTTCTACGTCGTCGTCTACACGATGTGGCTCAAGCGGCGCACCGCGCAGAACATCGTCTGGGGCGGCATCGCCGGCTGCATGCCCGTCTTCATCGGCTGGTCCTCGGTGACCAACTCGGTCTCCTGGGCCGCGGTCGTCCTCTTCCTCGTCATGTTCTTCTGGACGCCGCCGCACTACTGGCCGCTGTCGATGAAGGTCAAGGAGGACTACGCGCGCGTGGGCGTGCCCATGCTCCCGGTGGTCGCCACGAACACGGTGGTCGCCCGGCAGATCGTCCTCTACAGCTGGGTCATGGTCGCCGTCTCGCTGACGCTGTGGCCGCTGGGCTACGTCGGCTGGTTCTACCCCGTGGTCGCCGCCCTGGCCGGCGCGTGGTGGCTCAGGGAGGCGCACGGGCTCCAGTCGCGCGCCAAGGCGGGGGCGGCAGGCGCCAAACTCAAGGAGATGCGCCTGTTCCACTGGTCCATCACCTATGTCTCGATCCTCTTCCTGGCCATCGCCGTCGACCCTTTCCTGAGGTAATTACCCGCAGGTAGGCTTGGCTTCATGGCAGAGAACCAGCAGGCGGACAAGACCGCGGCCAAGGCCGAAGCCCGTGCAGAGCGCACCGCGGCCCGACTGGCCAAGCGCATCGACCGGTTCGCCAAGAGCCACGGCGGAAGCGCCCAGGGACAGCTCGCCTACCTCGGCCAGACCGGCACCCGGATCGTCCTCGTCGCCGAGGACGGCACCTGGGGCGACCTCGTGGCCCCCGACCACACCACCGCGCGGCGCGCCGCCCGGAAGGCCGGGATCACCCTCCACGACTCCTTCGACGGCGACCTCGCCGCCAAGGTCCGCACCGGCCCGTACGAGTGGTCGCGCATGGCGGGCATCCAGGTCGGCGGCCCGAGCAACACCTGAGCCCTGCTGCGCCCGTTAGACCGTACGACGGTACGGACCTGAGGGGGCGCTGTGATCGAACTGCCATCGCTGGTGGACCAGCACTGCCATGGCGTGCTCCGCACGGAGCTGGGCCTCGGCACCTTCGAGGCCTACCTCACCCAGTCCGCGTCGCCCGCCGCGTCCGGCACGACCTTCTTCGACACCCAGACCGGCTTCGCGGTACGCCGCTGGTGCCCGCCGCTGCTCGGCCTCGAACCGCACTGCCCGCCCGCCACCTACCTGGCCCGCCGCCGCGAACTCGGCGTCCTGGAGGCGGGCAGACGGCTGCTGCGCTCCACCGGCATCGGCACCTACCTGGTCGACACCGGCATCGCCGGGGACCTCACCGCCCCCGCCGAACTCGCCGCCGCGGGCGACGCCCAGGCCCACGAGATCGTGCGCCTGGAGCTGTTGGCCGAGCAGGTCGCCGACACCTCGGGCACCGCCGACGGCTTCATGACCAACCTCGCCGAGGCGGTGCACGGCGCCGCGCAGAACGCCGTCGGCTTCACCTCCGTCGCCGGCTGCCGCCACGGGCAGGCGCTCGCGCCCGAGCCGCCGGGGCCGGGGGAGGTGCGCCGCCGCGCCGGGCGCTGGCTCTCCGGCCGCCGCGTGGGCGACCGCCTGGACGATCCGGTGCTGCTGCGGCACCTGCTGTGGACCGCCGTGGCCACCGGGCTGCCGCTCCAACTCCACGGCGGGGTGGGCGATCCCGAGCTGCGCATCGACCGTACGGACCCGATGCTGCTGGCCGACTTCGTACGGGCGACGGCCGGGCTCGGCACGGATCTGATCCTGCTGCACGGCTACCCGTACCACCGGCAGGCGGCCTATCTGGCCGACGTCTTCCCGCACGTTTACGCCGACTTGGGGCCCGCGCTGGCCCGCACCGGCCCCCGGGCCAGGACCGTGCTCGCGGAGGCTCTGGAGCTGGCGCCCTTCGGGAAGCTGTTGTTCTCCACGGGCGGCCACGGGGTGCCGGAGCTGCACGTGGTCGGTGCGCGGCTGTTCCACGAGGCGCTGGGGCGGCTACTGGGCGAGTGGGTGGCCGAGGGCGTGTGGTCGCGGCCGGACGCAGAGCGGGTCGCCGGGCTCATCGCCGCGGGCAACGCCCGGCGGGTGTACGGGCTGTCGGGCGGCCCGTCCTCAGACGGTCGCGGGGACCACTGAGCCCTCCTGGGCGGCCCGCCCCGGCAGGTCGCCTGGCTCGGCGACGGGGCGCTCGCGCAGCGAGAGCAGGATCCTCAGTACGGCGATCCACACCAGGGCGGAGCCCAGCATGTGGAGCCCGACCAGGATCTCGGGCAGGTCGGTGAAGTATTGGACGTAGCCGATGACTCCCTGGGCCAGCAGCACCAGCAGCAGTTCGCGGGTGCGGCGCAGCGGCCCCTCGGGGGCGTCGACGGCCTTCAGCACGAGCCACAGGACGACGGTGAGCAGGACGACGATCCAGGCCGTGACGGCGTGGACCTCGGCCACCAGCTTGAAGTCCTGGAACATCCGGGGTACTTCGCTGTTGTCGCCCGGGTGCGGCCCGGACCCGGTGACCACGGTGCCCGCGGCGATCAGCAGCCCGGCGGCGGCGGTGAGCACCTGCGCCAGCTGCCTGACCGACCTGCCGATGAGCGGACGCGGCCCCGCGTCGCCCTCGCGGGACCGCAGCCAGGTCAGCGTCGCGACCGTGAGCAGCGCCCCGGCGAGCAGGAAGTGCCCGGCCACGGTGTACGGGTTGAGCCCGGTGAGCACGGTGACCCCGCCGATCACGGCGTTGCCCACGACCACCCAGAACTGCGACCAGGCCAGCCGCGACAGCCCGCGCGTCGGCCGCTTCGCGGCCCGCACCGTGATGATCGCCCAGCCGACGGCCGCGCACAGCACGTAGGTCAGCATCCGGTTGCCGAACTCGATCGCGCCGTGGATGCCCATCTCGGAGGTCGCGATCAGGCTGTCGTCCGTGCACTTGGGCCAGGTGTCGCAGCCGAGCCCGGAGCCGGTGAGACGGACCGCCCCGCCGGTGACGATGATGAACACGCTCATCAGCAGCGCGGTGAACGTGGCGCGCTCCACGGTGCGCTGGGACGGCGTCCAGCGGGCGGCGATGTACGCGATGGGATTGCGCGCGGCTTCGAGCAGATTCAACACGGCGTCTATCGTAGGCGGCGGCTTGTGCAAGTTTTCACGAGGGGTCCTGAAGGCCTGCCTGCCTCGGAGGTGTCACCTCCGCTCGGCGTGTCACTCCCACTTGAAGAAGCGGGCCGCCGCGCCCAGGCCGAGCACGGCCCATACGGCGAGGATCCCCACGTCCCCCCAGGGAACCCCGGCCCCGTGCTGGAGCACGTCCCGCAACCCGTCCGAGAGCGCCGCGATGGGCAGCAGCCCGAGCACGCTCTGCGCCGCGTCCGGGAACCGGTCCAGCGGTACGAGGACGCCGCCGCCGACCAGGAGGAGCAGGAAGACCAGGTTGGCGGCGGCCAGCGTCGCCTCCGCCTTGAGGGTGCCCGCCATCAGCAGGCCGAGGCCCGAGAAGGCCGCCGTGCCCAGGAGGAGGAGAAGCAGTACGGCGGGGGGGTTGCCGTGCGGGGACCAGCCCAGGGCGAGGGCGACCACCGTCAGCAGGGCGATCTGCAGCACCTCGGTGACCAGGACGGACCCGGTCTTGGCGGTCATCAGCGCCCACCGCGGCATGGGCGAGGCACCGAGCCGCTTCAGTACCCCGTACCGCCGCTCGAAGCCGGTGGCGATGGCCTGGCCGGTGAAGGCCGTGGACATCACGGCGAGCGCCAGGACGCCGGGGGCCAGGAAGTCCACGGCCCGGCCCGGGCCCGTGTCGACGATGTCGACCACGCTGAACAGGGTCAGCAGCAGGGTCGGGATGACGACCGTCAGCAGCAGCTGCTCGCCGTTGCGCAGCAGCAGCCGGGTCTCCAGGGCGGTCTGCGCAGCGAGCATGCGGCCCAGAGGCGCGCGGCCGGGCTTGGGGGCGTACGTGCCGGTGGCGGTCATGCGCGCGGCTCCTCGCCGGTCGGCTCCAGGCTGTGTCCTCCACGGGGGCAGTCCCCGGACTCCTGGCAGGTGTCGGTCTGGCCGCGCGTCACCGTCGCAGCTCCTTCCCCGTCAGCTCCAAGAACACGTCCTCCAGGGTGTGTCGTTCGACCGAGATCCGGTCCGGCAGCACGCCGTGCTGGGCGCACCAGGAGGTGACGGTGGCCAGCAGCTGCGGGTCGATCTTTCCGGTGACGCGGTACGTGCCGGCGGTCAGCTCGGCGGCCGCGGAGTCGGAGGGCAGCGCCTTGAGGAGCGCGCCCAGGTCCAGGCCTGGCCGGCCGGTGAAGCGCAGTGTGTTCTCGGCCCCGCCCCGGCACAGCTCCTCGGGGCTGCCCTGGGCGGCGACCCGGCCGCCGTCGATGATCGCGACGTCGTCCGCGAGCTGCTCGGCCTCGTCCATGTAGTGGGTGGTGAGGACGACCGTCACGCCGTCCGCGCGCAGCTCGCGGACCAGGTCCCAGGTGGCGTGCCGGGCCTGGGGGTCGAGTCCGGCGGTGGGCTCGTCGAGGAAGACCAGCTCGGGCCGGCCGACGACGGCCATCGCGAGGGCGAGCCGCTGCTGCTGGCCGCCGGAGAGCCGCCGGTAGGTCGTACGGCCGCAACTGCCGAGCCCCAGCCGCTCGATGAGCGGCTCCACGTCCACGGGGTGGGCGTGCAGCCGTGCGGTGTGGCGCAGCATCTCCTCCGCGCGGGCGCCCGGGTAGACCCCGCCGGACTGGAGCATCACGCCGATCCGCGGGCGCAGGGCCGCGGCGTCGGCCACCGGGTCGAGGCCGAGGACCCGCACGGTGCCGGCGTCCGGCCGCCGGTAGCCTTCGCAGGTCTCGACGGTCGTGGTCTTCCCGGCGCCGTTGGGGCCGAGGANNCGCCACGACGGACAGGTCGAGGCCGTCGACGGCGGTTTTCGGGCCGTACCGCTTGACCAGGCCGCGGACCTGGACTGCGGGCTCTCGGTCGGGGGTGCGGCACATGCCGGGCAGTCTACGAAGGGGCGGCAGGGCCTTGAGACCAGGGGCCGGACCGGGCTGGGGGACCGGCTGGGGGAC
>NZ_LIQY01000102.1 GCF_001418495.1 Streptomyces pathocidini
CCTCACGCCCAGTCCACCTCACGCCCCATCCGTCCCTCGCACCCCATCCGGAGGCCCCGACTCCCGCCGCCCGCCCCGGCCGTACGCAAACGGCCCGCCCGTCGTCACGGCCGTCGTCACGCCCGATCGCCCTGGGCGCCCTGATCGCCGCGGCCCTGACGGCCGGGCTCCTGGCCGCGCCCGCTCCGGCGGCCGCCGCGGAGGTCCGGATCCACGACATCCAGGGCACCACCCGGATATCCCCGCTCGCGGACCGGTCCGTCGCGGACGTCCCCGGCACCGTCACGGCGGTCCGCGCCTTCGGCTCCTCGCGCGGCTTCTGGGTCCAGGACCCGGACCCCGACGGCGACCGGGCGACGAGCGAGGGCGTCTTCGTGTTCACCGGCTCCAGGACCCCGGCCGTGGCGGTCGGCGACTCGGTGCTGGTGTCGGGCACGGTCACCGAGTACTACCCCGGCGGGGCGGGCGCGGGCCTCCAGTCCGTCACGGAGATCACCAAGCCCACCTGGACCGTCGTCTCCTCCGGCAACCCGCTCCCCACCGCCTTCCGCCTCAACCCCTCGACCGTGCCGAACCGTTACGCCCCGCGCGGCGAGGCCGCCGACAGCTCGATCGAGCACCTGCCGCTGCGCCCCACCGCGTACGCCCTGGACCGGTACGAGTCGCTGGAGGGCATGCGCGTCCGGCTCACCGACGCCCGGGTGGTCGGCCCCACCAGCGAGTTCGAGGAGGTGTGGGTCACCGCCGAACCGCGCCTCAACCGCACCGCGCGCGGCGGGAGTCTCTACGGCTCGTACGCGTCCCAGAACGGCGGCCGGGTCAAGGTCGCCTCGCTCATCCCGTACGCCGAGCGGCCGTTCCCGCGGGCGGACGTGGGCGACGAGCTGGCCGGGACCACCGCGGGGCCGCTGGACTACGACCAGTTCGGCGGCTACGAGCTCCAGGCCACCACGCTCGGGGCGCTCCGGGACGACGGACTCGCGCGCGAGCGGACGCGGAAGCAGTCCGCGTCCGAACTCTCCATCGCCACCTACAACGTGGAGAACCTCTCCCCCAAGGACCCGGCCGCCAAGTTCGAGCGCCTGGCCGAGGCCGTCGTCGCGCACCTCGCCTCGCCCGACGTCCTCGCCCTGGAGGAGGTCCAGGACGACAACGGCCCCACGGACGACGCGGTCGTCTCGGCGGACGCCACCCTGAAGCGGCTCACCGAGGCCATCACCGCCGCGGGCGGCCCTTCCTACGCGTGGCGCCAGATCGACCCGGCCGACGGGCAGGACGGCGGGCAGCCGGGCGGCAACATCCGGGTCGCGTTCCTCTTCGACCCCGAGCGGGTCTCCTTCGAGGACGTGCCGGGCGGCGATGCCACGACCCCCGTGAAGCCGGTCCCGGCGGCCGGCGGCGGGGTGGCGCTCTCCGTCAACCCTGGGCGCATCGCCCCCGCCGACCCAGCCTGGCGGGACAGCCGCAAGCCGCTCGTCGCGCGGTTCACGTTCCGCGGGGAGCCGGTCTTCGTGGTGGCCAACCACTTCACCAGCAAGGGCGGCGACCAGGGTCTGGACAGCCGCTTCCAGCCACCGGCCCGGCCCTCGGAGAAGCAGCGCGTCGCGCAGGCGCAGGCGGTGAACGCCTGGGTGAAATCCCTGCTGGCTCTCAATCCGGCCGCCGAGGTGGTGGTCGCGGGCGACTTCAACGACTTCGGTTTCTCCCCCGCCCTGGCCGCCCTCACCGCGGACGGCGCCCTGACCGACCTGGTCGGCCGCCTGCCGCGCGCCGAGCGCTACGGCTACGTCTACAACGGCAACTCCCAGGTCCTGGACCACATCCTCACCACCCGCGGCATCCGCCACGCGGACTACGACATCGTCCACCTCAACGCGGAGTTCGCCGACCAGGCCAGCGACCACGACCCGCAGGTACTGCGGATCCGGCCGTGAGCCGGGCCGGGCGGCGGTCCAGGTAACCCGGTCCCTCCCCGTCACCCACGAGCTGGCTCCGACAGCGCGACGGCCCGGCAGGAAGGAAGGTCCCGCCGGGCCGTGAAAAACTGCTCGGTGCGGCTCAGTTGTGGCTGTGCAGCGCCTCGTTGAGCCCGCCCCAGGAGCCGGAGCGCTGCAGCACCTCGACCGTGCCGGTCGTGGAGTTCCGGCGGAACAGCAGGTTGTTGGCACCGGACAACTCGACCGCCTTGACGACCTGGCCGTCGGGCAGGGTGACGCGGGTGCCCGCGGTCACGTACAGGCCCGCCTCGACGATGCAGTCGTCGCCCAGCGCGATGCCGATGCCGGCCTCGGCTCCCAGCAGGCAGCGCTCGCCGATGGAGACGGTCTGCTTGCCGCCGCCGGACAGCGTGCCCATGATCGACGCGCCGCCGCCGATGTCGGAGCCGTCCCCGACGACGACACCGGCGCTGATGCGGCCCTCGACCATGGAGGTGCCGAGGGTGCCCGCGTTGAAGTTGACGAAGCCCTCGTGCATGACGGTGGTGCCGGAGGCGAGGTGCGCGCCGAGCCGGACGCGGTCGGCGTCGCCGATCCGCACGCCCGAAGGGGCCACGTAGTCCGTCATCCGCGGGAACTTGTCGACGCTGGTGACGTTGAGGGCGAGCCCGTCGGCGCGGGCGGCCAGGCGTACGGCCTCCAGCCGATCGACGGGCACCGGGCCGAGGTTCGTCCAGGCCACGTTGGCCAGCAGCCCGAAGATGCCCTCCAGGTTCTGGCCGTGCGGCTCGACCAGGCGGTGGCTGAGCAGGTGCAGGCGCAGGTACGCGTCGTGTGCGTCGAGCGGCTTGTCGTCCAGCGAGGCGATGACCGTCCGCACGGCGACGACCTCGACCCCGCGCCGTGCGTCCGCGCCCAGCGCGCGCGGCGCGGCCTCGCCGAGCAGCTCGGCGGCGCGCTCGGCGGTCAGCCGCTCGCTCCCGGCGGGGCCGGGCTCGGCGGCGAGCTCGGGGGCGGGGAACCAGGTGTCCAGAACGGTGCCGTCGGCGGCGACGGTCGCGAGGCCGGCGGCGACGGCGCCGGTGGTACGAGTAGCAGTCGTGTCGGTCATGCTGGAAACCTAACCGGCCGTGTGCCGCTGAGGCGAACCGGTCTCATCGATCAGACCGGCTCGATCAGACCGGCCCAACGGCCCTGCGCACGCTCAGCCGATCACCCGGGCGAGCGTTTCCCTGACCTCCCGGCGGTCGAACGGCCGCCCGGTGAGCAGGAGTTGCAGCAGGAGGCCGTCGAGGAAGGCGACCAGGGCACGGGCGCCGGCCCTGTCACCGGTCCATGGAGCCAGGGTCTCGACCGCGGAATCGAGCCATTCGGCGGCGACCGGGCGCAGCGCCTCGCGGCGCAGGGCGGCGAGGTAGAGCTCGTACTCCAGCCGTATCCGGCCGCGGTCCCCGGCCGCCATCTCCTCCAGCAGGTCCACCAGCCGATCGGCCAGCGGCCCGTCCCGGTCGAGGTGGCGCCGCCAGTCCTCGACGGCGGTCGGCGGCTCGACGCAGACCTGCCGCAGCGCCGCGACGAGCAGGTCGTCGAGGGTGGCGAAGTGGTACGTGGTGGAGCCGAGCGGCACGTCGGCCTCGGCGGCGACCGAGCGGTGGCTGAGGCCGTCGATACCGCGCTCCCCCACGACCCGGATCGCCGCATCGATGATCCGCCGGCGCCGCTCGGGGTCGTACCGCCGCCCCATCAGTGCGTCGCCCCGCCGAGGTTGAGCACGAGCACGCCCGCGATGACCAGCGCAATCCCCAACAGCTTCGCCGCGGTCACCGCCTCGCCGAAGACGACCATGCCGATAGCCGCGACGACCGCCGTGCCGGCCCCG
>NZ_LIQY01000103.1 GCF_001418495.1 Streptomyces pathocidini
GGACAGGCGTACCCGCAGCCCCCGGCCCCGGGTCAGGCGTACCCGCAGCAGCCGGGCGTCCCCCCGCAGCAGGGCTATCTCTCCTACCCCTCCTACCCCGGAGGAGCCGGCTACCCGCCGCCCGGCGGCCCGGTGCCGGGGATGCCGCCGTTCGCGGGCTGGTGGTCGCGGGCGGCCGCCCTGCTGCTCGACTCCCTGATCACCAGCCTCGTCCCGCTGATCATCGCGGGCATCGGCTACGCGCAGATCATCGGGGACGTCATCGAATCCGCCTCGAACTGCGCCCCCGAGGACCAGGCGTGCCTCGACGCGGCGGCCCAGTCCGTGGGCGAGGGCGCCGGCGGCGCGTTCGTCCTGATAACCATCGGCGCCCTGCTCGGCCTCGGCCTGACCCTGTGGCTCGTCTACCAGGAGGGCAGGACCGGGCAGACGCCGGGCAAGAAGGCGCTGGGCATCGCCGTGCTGCGGGAAGTCGACGGCAGCCCGCTCGGCTTCGGCAACGCCCTCGCCCGCCGCATCTGCCACATCGTGGACGGCATGGCCTGCTACATCGGCTACCTGTGGCCGATCTGGGACGCCAAGAAGCAGACCTTCGCGGACAAGATCATCAAGTCGGTGGTCGTCAAGGTCAAGTGACCCGCACCGGGTACGCACGCGGGGAGGTCGTACGTACCCGGACCGCGGCCTGTCCGGAACACTCCGTCCGCCACCCGAAGGCGGTGGCCGGAGTCGAGCGGTCGGAGGGCCGAATCGAGGGCATGCCCATGCACGTATGGCAGATGTACCATACGTGCATGACTCTGAAGCGCACGACCGTCTATCTCGAGGACGAGGTCCTGCGAGAGATCAAGGAAACCGCGGCCCGGAGGGGCATGAGCGAAGCGGAGCTGATCCGGCAGGGGGTCGATCTGGCCATCGCCTCGAACCGCATGTGGGACGAGCCCGCCGGGCTCCCCGTGTTCGACAGCGGCGACCCCGCCTTCGCCGAGCGCTCGGACGACATCCTCCGGGAGACCCGGTTCGGCTCCCGGGGCGGGGCCGCCTGAATGATCGCCGTTGCGGACACCTCCGGAATCATCGCTTCCATCGACCGGAGCTGTCCCGAGCACACCCAAGCGCGGCACGTCATGGACACAGCGGGCCTCATCGTCATCGCGCTGCCCGTTCTCGCCGAGCTCGATCACATCGTGGGCGGGCGCTGGGGCAAGGAGGCGGCCGGCACCGTGGTGGATCAGCTCCTCGCCAAGGCCCGGGCGGGGCGCTACGCCGTAGCAGAGTGCGGGGTCGACGCACTCACCGATGCCCGCTCGGTCCAGAAGCGCTACCGGGACCTCCAACTGGACCTCACCGACGCCGTGTTGACGGTTGTCGCCAAGGAGTACGCGACCAATGCCGTCCTGACCCTGGACCGCAAGGACTTCCGGACCATGAGGCCGCTGTCCGGGCACACGGCGTTCCGGCTTCTGCCCGACGACCTCTGACCGCCTGCCGCAGGCCGAAGGCCGGGGTCCGCATGTGCGGAGCCCGGCCTTCGCGGTGCTGAAGTGCGCCCGTGCGCCTGGTGGCGCCCTGGTTGCGCCCTAGTGGAAGAAGTGGCGCGTGCCCGTGAGGTACATGGTCACGCCGGCGCGCTGGGCCGCCTCGATCACCTGGTCGTCGCGGACCGAACCGCCAGGCTGGACCACGGCCTTGACGCCCGCCTCCAGCAGGACCTCCAGGCCGTCGGGGAAGGGGAAGAACGCGTCGGAGGCGGCGTACGAGCCGGGCGCGCGCGCCTCGCCCGCGCGCTGCACCGCGAGCCGCGCGGAGTCGACGCGGTTGACCTGGCCCATGCCGACGCCGACCGTCGCCCCGTCCTTGGCGAGCAGGATCGCGTTGGACTTGACGGCCCGGCAGGCGCGCCAGGCGAAGGCCAGGTCGCGCAGCCCGTCCTCGTCCAGCGGCAGACCGCTGACGAGGTTCCAGCCGGTGGGGTCGTCGCCCTCGGCCTGGAAGATGTCCGAGTGCTGGAGCAGCACACCGCCGGAGACCGGCTTCAGGTCGCCCGGCTGGTGCGGCGTCCCCGCCACGCGCAGCACGCGGATGTTCTTCTTGCGGGCCAGCGCCTCGACCGCCCCGTCCTCGTACGCCGGGGCGGCGATGACCTCGGTGAAGATCTCCGCGACCTGCTCGGCCATGGCGACCGTGACCGGCCGGTTGACCGCGATGACCCCGCCGAACGCCGACAGCGGGTCGCAAGCGTGCGCCTTGCGGTGCGCCTCGGCCACGTCGTCGGCCACCGCGATCCCGCACGGGTTGGCGTGCTTGATGATCGCCACGCACGGGCGGTCGTGGTCGTAGGCGGCCCGGCGGGCGGCCTCGGTGTCGATGTAGTTGTTGAACGACATCTCCTTGCCGTGCAGTTGCTCGGCGTTGGCGATGCCGCCCGGCTCACCGTCGGTGTAGAGCGCGGCGGCCTGGTGCGGGTTCTCGCCGTAGCGCAGGACGCTCTTGCGCTCCCAGGCCCCGGCCAGGAACTCGGGCAGCCCGTTCGCCTCGGTCTCCGCGGCCGGCGCGTAGGCGCCGGTGAACCAGGACGCGACTGCCACGTCGTACGCCGCCGTGTGCTGGAACGCCTCCGCTGCCAGCCGCTTGCGGGCGGCCAGGTCGAACCCGCCCTCGCGGACGGCGGCGAGCACGTCCCCGTACCGCTCCGGGCTGGTGACCACGGCCACCGACGGGTGGTTCTTGGCGGCGGCGCGCACCATCGAGGGGCCGCCGATGTCGATCTGCTCCACGCACTCGTCCGGCGAGGCGCCGGAGGCGACGGTCTCGCGGAACGGGTAGAGGTTCACCACCACGAGGTCGAACGGCGCGACGCCCAGCTCCTCCAGCTGCGCCCGGTGGGCCTCCAGGCGCAGGTCGGCGAGGATGCCCGCGTGCACGCGCGGATGCAGCGTCTTGACCCGCCCGTCCAGGCACTCGGGGAAGCCGGTCAGCTCCTCGACCTTGGTGACCGGGACCCCGGCCGCCGCGATCCTCCCGGCCGTCGAGCCGGTCGACACGAGCTCGACGCCCGCCTCGTGCAGCCCGCGGGCCAGCTCTTCGAGACCGGACTTGTCATAGACGCTGACCAGTGCGCGACGAACAGGGCGGGCCTCAACTCGGATGGGCCGCTTCGAACCTTCAGCGGTGGCGGTCACGGGATAACTACCTTTCGTCCCTCGATGCGGTAGCCGTTACGGGCCAGGCGCCCCACGACATCGACGAGCAGCCGGCGCTCGACTTCCTTGATCCGCTCGTGCAGAGCGGCTTCGTCGTCCTCGTTCCGGACCTCGACCACGCCCTGGGCGATGATCGGGCCGGTGTCGACGCCGTCGTCGACGAAGTGGACGGTGCACCCGGTCACCTTCACGCCGTACGCGAGCGCGTCGCGTACGCCGTGGGCGCCGGGGAAGCTGGGCAGCAGGGCCGGGTGCGTGTTGACGAACCGGCCGCCGAACCGGGCCAGGAACTCCCTGCCCACGATCTTCATGAACCCGGCCGAGACCACGAGGTCCGGCTCGTACGCGGCGGTGGCCTCGGCCAGCGCCAGATCCCACTCCTCGCGGGTCGCGTGGTCCTTCACCCGGCACACGAAGGTGGGGATCCCGGCGCGCTCGGCCCGCTCCAGGCCGGCGATGGAGTCGCGGTCGGCGCCGACGGCGACGATCCGCGCGCCGTAGCCGTCGGGGCCCTCCGGCGCGGCGGCGATGGCGTCGAGGAGGGCCTGGAGGTTCGTACCGGAACCGGAGACCAGCACGACCAGACGGGCCGGGGCGGGCGTGGCGCGGGGCGGCGAGGACACGGCGTGGCTCTTTCTCATCGGTTCGCACGGACTCCCGCGGGTCTCCCCGGGAACCTGTGGGGCGGCTGGATCGTAGGGACATACGAGGGAGGGTGTTCCCGGAATCCGGAAGACCCTACGAAGCCGCGGACCGCCAGCCACGATACCGGCACACCGAGCGGCCCCCACGGGACGGGGCCACGCGCGGGAGGTAGCGTCTGTGAACATGAACCGTCCCGCCGTTCAGGGGAGGGTGGGATGACGACACAAGGGGAAGACACACTCCACATGCCGGACCGACGCCGCCGCGCGGCACTCCGCTCCACGCTGCCCACGGCCGTACCGGCCCACGGCCCGGCGACGCTGCCGGGGCCTGGGCTGCCGGGGCTGCGGCTGCCCGCCGTGGCGGGCCTCTCTGACGTGTACGTGTCTCACGTGTCCGACATGCCTTACGCGCCGGGTCCGTCCGTACTGCCGATGCAGCTACCGGTGCAGCTGCCGCTGCTGCGGGAGAGGCGATCGCCATCGGCCCCGGAAAACTCGCCCACGAACGGCCCCGGCCCCGGCAGTTCGGGCCCTGGCAGCACCGACCCCGGCAACTCCGACCCCAGCAACTCCGGTCACGGCGGCACCGGTCACGGCAACTCCGGCTCTGGCAGCACCGGACCTGGCAGTTCCGGTCACGGCGGCACCGGACCTGGCGGCACCGGTCACGAGGAGAATCCCTTTGCGGCGCCGCCGGAGGGCCGCCCCGACCGGCCGTGGCGCCCGCGCGGTGGCCAGGACGCCGCCAATGGCGGCGGCAACGGCGACGAGGACCGGGGCCGGGACAAGAGTCGGGAAGGCGACGACTCCCAGCGGAAGCAGCCCTCCTGGGGCCAGTGGAGCAGCCGCCAACCGGGCCGCCAAAGCGGCGGGTTCGGCGGCGGACCGGGCGACGGCCGGCGCCCCGGCGCGGGCGGTCCGGG
>NZ_LIQY01000104.1 GCF_001418495.1 Streptomyces pathocidini
AGGCACGGAGGAGGGGACCAGGCCTCACGCCGGGCGGTCCGCGCCCACGAGCCACATCGCGAAGAACTGCGAGCCCCCGCCGTACGCGTGCCCCAGCGCCCGCCGTGCCCCCTCCACCTGGTGCTCTCCCGCCCTGCCCCGCACCTGAAGTGCCGCCTCCGCGAAGCGGATCATGCCGGAGGCGCCGATGGGGTTGGTGGACAGGACCCCACCGGAGGGGTTGACCGGGAGGTCGCCGTCGAGCTCCGTCACACCGGACTCGGTGAGCTTCCAGCCCTCACCCTCCGCCGCGAACCCGAGGTTCTCCAGCCACATCGGCTCGTACCAGGAGAACGGCACGTACATCTCGACCGCGTCGATCTCCCGACGCGGATCGGTGATCCCGGCCTGCCGGTAGACGTCCGCGGCGCAGTCCTGGCCCGCCCGCGGCGAGACGACGTCCTTGCCCGCGAACATCGTCGGTTCGCTGCGCATCGCCCCGCCGTGCACCCACGCGGCCGGGTACGGCGCACGCTCCGCGCCCGCGCGGTCGGTGAGGACCATCGCGCAGGCGCCGTCGGAGGAGGGGCAGGTCTCGGAGTAGCGGATGGGGTCCCAGAGCATGGGCGAGGCCTGGACCTTCTCCAGGGTGATGTCCTTCTCGTGCAGATGCGCGTACGGGTTCTTCAGCGCGTTGCGCCGGTCCTTGTACGCGACGAGCGACCCGATGGCGTCGGGCGCGCCGGTGCGCCGGATGTACGCGCGCACATGCGGGGCGAAGAAGCCCCCGGCGCCCGCGAGCAGCGGCTGCTGGAAGGGGATGGGGAGCGAAAGGCCCCACATCGCGTTGGACTCCGACTGCTTCTCGAACGCCAGGGTCAGAACGGTGCGGTGGACGCGCGAGGACACCAGGTTGGCGGCGACCAGGGCCGTGGAGCCGCCGACCGAGCCGGCCGTGTGCACGCGCAGCATCGGCTTGCCGACCGCGCCGAGCGCGTCGGCGAGGTACAGCTCGGGCATCATCACGCCCTCGAAGAAGTCGGGGGCCTTGCCGATGACGACGGCGTCGATGTCGGCCCAGCTCAACTGGGCGTCCGCCAGGGCGCGTACGGCCGCCTCCCGTACGAGTCCCGCGATCGACACGTCGCGGCGCGCGGCGACGTGCTTGGTCTGGCCGATCCCGACGACGGCCACCGGTTCCTTAGCCACGGCTGCCACGGCTGTCTCCTTCCAGCACGGCCACCAGGTTCTGCTGGAGGCAGGGGCCCGAGGTGGCGTGGGCGAGGGCGCGGTCGGAGGCGCCGCGGTGGATGCGGGCGGCGGCCTCGCCGACGCGGATGAGGCCCGCGGCCATGACGGGGTTGGCGGCGAGGGCGCCGCCCGAGGGGTTCACGGCCACGTCGTCGGCCAGCCGCAGCGCCTTGCGCAGCACGACCTCCTGCGAGGTGAACGGGGCGTGCAACTCGGCGGTGTCCACGGGCCGTTCGAAGGCCCCGGCCCGCTCGGCGGCCAGCCGGGTGGACGGCGAGTCGGTGAGGTCCCGTACGCCGAGGCTGTGCGCTTCGACGCGGTGGTCCATGCCGCGGATCCAGGCGGGCCGGGCGCACAGCCGGCGCGCCGTGTCGCCCGCCGCGAGCACGACCGCGGCGGCCCCGTCGCCGATCGGCGGCGCGTCGTGCCGGCGCAGCGGGCGCACCAGGTAGTCGCCGTCGAGCAGCGCCTCCGCGGTGGCCGAACCGCGCAGCTGCGCGTGCGGGTTGTCCGCGGCGGCGGTACGGCTGCGGGCGGCGACCCCCGCGAGCTGCCGCTCGTCGGTGTCGCCCGCGTCGATGAGCGCCTGCGCCTGGAGGGCGGCGAGCGAGACGGAGTCGGGCCACAGGGGGGCCACGTAGTACGGGTCGAGCTGGCGGGTCAGCACGTCGCGCAGCGAGCCGGGCGAGGACTTGCCGTAGGAATAGACGAGCGCGGTCTCGGCCTCGCCGGTCAGCAGCTTGACCCAGGCCTCGTACAGCGCCCAGGCGCCGTCCATCTCGACATGGGACTCGGAGATCGGCGGCCAGGCGCCGACCCCGTCGAGGGCCATGGTGAAGGAGAAGGCGCGGCCCGCGAGGTAGTCGCTGGAGCCGGAGCAGGTGAAGTCGATCTCCCCCGCGGCCGATCGGACCTGCCCGAGCACGTCCTGGAGGACCGGGATCAGCATCTCGACCTCGGACACCTCGGCGGTGTTCCGCAGGTGGTCGGTCTGCGCGAAGGCGACGACGGCTATGTCCCTGGCGGCGCGCATCAGAGCAGCTCCTTGTACGTGTCGTAGTCCGCGTCCGGTTCGCCGGTCGGGCGGTAGTGGTCGGGGTAGCGCCCGCCGTCGGTCCACACGGGCTCGACGCGCAGCCCCATGCGCACCTGGTCGTACGGGATGCCGGCGATCCGGCCGTGCAGGGCGAGGTCGGCGCCGTCGAGGGCGATGTGGGCGTAGACGTAGGGGACTTCGATGCCGAGATTCGCCGAGTGCGCAGCCTTGATGTTCACGATGCAGTAGGTGGTGACCGTGCCCGAGGGGCCGGTCTCGACCTGCTCGGAGGTGGCGACGCCGCAGGTGGGGCAGGCGCCGCGGGGCGGTATGTACACCTTCCGGCAGGAGGGGCAGCGCTCGCCGAGCAGCCGCCGGTCGCCGAGGGCGGCGAGGTAGCGGCTCTGGGCGCGGCCCGGGGAATAGGTGTAGTCGAGCCGGGCGGGGGCGACGATGCCGGTGACGGGGTCCGCGAACTCCCCGCTGTGCGGGGCGGCTTCGGCAGCTCCCGCGCGCTCCGCGGCGGCCGCCCCGTCCTCCGCCGCGGCCGCTTCCTCATGCGGATCAGGACACGGCTCGGGGCACGGCTCGAAGCACGCGATGTCGGTGATGGCGCCGGTGCGCTCGGCGGCCCAGCGGACGCGGACGCGCAGCCCGGTGCGTACGGCGTCGGGCCCCGGCGCGTCGAGGACGTGCAGGAGGGCGGTGTCGGCGCCGTCGAGCCGGACGAGGACCCACGCGAAGGGGCGCCGCAGCGGCTGGCCGGGCCGGGGTTCGGGGTTCCAGGCCCAGGTGGTGACGGTGCCGGTGGCGCCGACCTCGACCAGTTCGCGCAGCTCCTCCGCGGTGGCCGGATCGTACTCGACGGGCGGTACGAGCACCCGCCCCTCGCCGGTGCGCACGCCGAGCACGGTGCGCTCGCGCAGCCCGGTGAGGAAGGCGCTC
>NZ_LIQY01000105.1 GCF_001418495.1 Streptomyces pathocidini
CCCACACCCTGCGAGAAGCCCGGCGCGCCGTGGTGGGCATGCCCGTACCCGCCGCCCGCGGTCCGCGGGGTCCGCACCATGGCGACCGGGTCGACCCTGCCGACCGAGTCGAAGCCCCAGTCCAGCAGCGCGGCGGCCTCGTGGTAGACGGCGTTGGGGATTCCGGAGCCGGGGTTCATCACCGTGGTGACCAGCGTCCGCCCATCGCGGCGGGCGGCAGCGACGAGCGTGTTGCCCGCGCGGCTGGTGTAGCCGTTCTTCACACCGATCAGCCCGGGGTACGGGGGGAGGCCGGGCGCGCCGACCAGCAGGCGGTTGGTGTTCTGGATCTGGAAGTGGCCGTTCTCCTCGCCGTTGGGCTTGCGCCCCATCGGGAACATGGCCCTGCCGGTCGAGCTGTAGCGGACGAAGTCGGGGTTGGACAGGCCCTCGAGGGCGAACAGGGAGAGGTCGTAGGCCGAGGACACCTGGCCCGGCGCGTCATAGCCGTCCGCCGAGACCACGTGGGTGTCCCTGGCACCCAAGTCGCTGGCCTTGTCCTGCATTTGACGAACCGTCAACGGCATCGAACCGTTCATCGCAGCGAGCGCGCGGACCGCGTCGTTACCCGAGCTGAGAAATACTCCGTGCCACAGGTCCGAGACCGCGTACCGCTTGCCCGGCTGGATGCCCACCTTGCTGCTGCCCTCGCCCATCCCGGCGAGATCCTGCGCGGAGACCTGGTGGAGCGCGCTCTGCGGCAGCCGGGGCAGCACGGTCACCGCGAAGAGGGTCTTCAGCGTGCTCGCCGGGGCGAGCCGCCAGTGCGCGTCCTTGGCCGCGAGCACCTCGCCCGTACGGGCGTCGGTGACCATCCACGACCGGGCGGACAGGTTTTCGGGGAGCCGTGGTGCGCCGGCCCTGGGCAGCACCTGGACTCCGGGTCGGTTGAGCAGAGGGCCACCGGCAGCGGCGGGGGCTGGGGCGGCGTGGTGCTGCCCGTGGCCGTCCGCGTACGCCGGCGCGGCCGCGGGGCCCGCGACCGCAAGACACACGGCGGCGGCAGCTGCCGCGGCGCCGATCCGGGTGTTCCGTCCAGACATCGTGTCCATATCCGCACCGTAGGAAGGGTTGCCAACGGGTGCCGCGAGTTCCTGCTCCATCCGTGCGGGGACGGACGGGACGTCAGTTGCCCGGCGGCGTGATCCACCTGACGGGACGTCGGTCAGATCGGGGCGAGCAGCGGCTGACGGCCCGACGGGGTGCCGGCGTCGGCGAGCCAGCGCACGGCGCCGTCGACCACCGAGGTCTGCGGGGAGTCGACCAGGTGGACGGCCATGCCCACGGCGCGTCCGAGGTGCTCGGCGAGCCCGCCCAGCAGCGCCCCGCCGCCGGTGAGCACCAGTCCGCGGCCGACGATGTCGTCCGCCACGCTCGGCGGGCACTTTCCGACCACCGCGGCGACGGAGGCCGCGATCCGCCTCGCCTCGGGCGCCACGACCTGCATCAGCTCGCCCGCCGACATCGTCACGGACTTGGGCAGGTCGCTGATGCGGTCCCTCCCTCGGACCTCGACGCGGGTGTTCCTGCCGCTCGCGGCCGCCCGGCTGAGGGAGATCTTGACCTCCTCGGCGGCCTCGGCACTGAGCGCCAGGTTGTACTCGCCCTGCAGATGGACCCGCAGGGCCTCACCGAAGGTGTCGCCCGCGGTGGTGGAGGAGACGGCCGCGACCATGTTGCCGAAGGCGAAGGCGGCGACCTCGGTCGTGCCCGCGCCGATGTCGACGATCATGGTGCCAGTCGCGTCCCACACCGGCACTCCGGCGCCGATGGCCGCGAGCGTCACTTTCGGCAGCAGGTGCACCGAGCGGGCCCCGGCGAACTCGAAGGCCTCCTCGACGGCCCGCTGCTGGACCTCGGTGGCCTGCGCGGGGACGCCCGCGACCACGCGCGGCGGCAGCCAGGAGCGCAGCCGCCCGCGGCGCTGCCGGCCGATGGCGTGCCACAGCAGCCGGGTGGCGGCGTCGAAGTCGGTGATGACCCCACGGCGGATCGGCGCGACGGTCTCGATGGCCGGCGGTGTGCGGCCCGCCATCGCCTTGGCCGGGTCGCCGACCGCCACGATCTTCCCCGCCTGGATGTCGACCGCGAGCATCGAGGCCCCTTCGAAGGAGGCCCCCTTGGGCCCGCGCATCCGGGTGCAGGAGGTGCCGAGGTCGACCGCCAGATGGGCGGCACCGAGGGCCTGGGGCAGCGGCATGGAGGGTCCTTTCGCCAGGGGCGAGGGGGTGGGTGGCACCAGGTTCGGGCCCCTTCCCGCGCGCTCCCGGGACACCACCCGGAGCCCTCCCTCGAAAGAGTGCGACGATCCGGTAGTCGTATCCGCCGTCCAGCCGCTCACGGCGTGTCCTGCGGGTCTTGGGGCGACACGCCGGTCCCGCGGGGCCCCGGCCGGATCCGCGGCCTCCTGCTCGTCGTGCCTCTTGGCCCGGCCGCCTCGCTGCCCAACACTGAGCGCATGACGCAGCGCGCTGAGCTCACGGGCCTCCTGGACCGGCTGGCCATCGACGATCTGATCACCGGTTACGCGAGGACGGTCGACGATGGCGACTGGGCCGCGTACCGGGCCCTGTTCACTTCGGACGGACGCGCCGACTACCGCTCCGCCGGCGGGATCGAGGGCCCGGCGGCCGAGGTCGCGGGGTGGCTGGAGGAGACGATGCGGCTCTTCCCCGTACGCCAGCACCTGATCCTGAACCGGCATGTGACGATCGAGCGAGTGGACGGGCACGCCGGGGACAGCGCGGTGCTGCGCGCGGAGTACGTCAACCCGATGCGGCTGGACGCGCCGGGGCCCGAGGCCGATCAGCCGACGGCACCGAACTTCACCTCCGGCGGCCGCTACACCTTCCGCCTCCGCCGCACGGACGCGGGATGGCGGATGCACGAGGTGGTGGTGCGCGAGAAGTGGCGCCGGACCTCGGAAGACCGTGCCGCGCAGGGCGGCTGACGGCGCCTCGGAGCGGCTTCCAGCGGTTGCGGGCACCCGCGCGGTCACCTCTAGATCGATGCATGAGCGTGAGAAACCGATGCGTGTCGATCGCGGCGGCCGCCGGAGTCGTCGGGGCTGCGCTCGGTGCGGCCCAGGCGGCGGGCTCCGCCGGCGACGGGTCCGGGACCGGCACCTCGGCCGCCGGGGCCAAGCCCGAGGCCCCGCCGCCCTCGCCGGCGGCGCAGCAGCTGTCCTTCGACTTCGGCGACGGCGACCCGACGCAGTCCATCGGCACTCCGCGGGCCGGGATCTGCTACCCGCTCGGCGGCTCCGCCACGGCCTTCCGCAACAACACCGAACTGCGGGCCCAGCTCTACGCCTCGCCCGGCTGCGGCGGCAGCCCGGGCCCGGTGCTGGACCCGGGCCAGAACCGGGCGCACGGCGAGCACAGCACCAGCGTGGTGTTCATACCCGCCGGCCCGGGCGGGAGCGGCGGTCAGACCGCGGCGGGCAGCGGGGGCCGGTAGCCGGGCGGAGAAGCCCTGGTTCCGCACCGCCGGCCCGGCGGGCACGGCCGGTCGATGGCTTGTGCGAAGTGGCGCCGGTGCGGGTGGTCGGGCGGCCGCGGAGGTGACCGGGCCGCCGTCCGGCGCGTTGGTTGATCGTGACAACCATCCAGCTACGACGGGTCGCCGGGCATCGCAGGACACTGCTGCGGCCGGTGGACGCAAACGGGGTTCCCCAGCAGACGGAGGCGCCGATCTACTCGGCCATGGTCGAGCGCTGGGCCGCGGCGGGCAGAGCCGTGCCCGGCCGGTACGACAGCGAGTGGACCGCGCTCATCCGCCGCCCGGCCTGGCCGGCCGAGCACCGGGACGCGCTCCCGAGCGCCCCGGCCGCACCGGCGCGTCGGTCCCCCTCCCGCCACACGGAAGCGCACGATCTTCGGTGACGTCATCCGTACACAGGAGGGAATGATCGTGGCCACGACGCGCACCGCGCACACCGTGTGGGACGGCAACCTGCTCGAGGGCAGCGGCACCGTCGCCTTCGACTCCTCGGGCATCGGCGACTACCCGGTCTCCTGGGCCGCGCGCGCCGAGCAGCCGGACGGGAAGACCAGCCCCGAGGAGCTGATCGCGGCCGCGCACTCCTCCTGCTTCTCGATGGCCCTCTCGAACGGCCTCACCAAGGCCGGTACGCCGCCGACGCAGCTGAACACGCAGGCCGAGGTGACCTTCCAGCCGGGCACCGGCATCACCGGGATCCACATCACGGTGCGGGGGCAGGTGTCGGGCGTGGACGAGGCCGCGTTCGCCTCGGCCGCCGAGGACGCGAAGGCCAACTGCCCGGTGAGCCAGGCCCTTTCGGGTACGACGATCACGCTCTCCGCCTCACTGGCCTGAGCCGACCGCGTACGCCGGAGCGCCACCCCCTTCGACGCGAGATACGTCACCGGGTTGATGTCCGAGCCGTACGCGGGTGTCTTCCGCACCTCGAAGTGGAGGTGCGGCCCCGAGGAGCGCCCGGTGTTGCCGGAGTAGCCGATCAGGCTGCCGGTCCGTACGCGGTCGCCGGGTTTCACCAGGATCTTCGACAGGTGGGCGAAGAGCGTGTAGTGCCCGTCGTCCATCTTGATGAGCTCCATCAGCCCGTAGTCGCCGCCCGGCCCGGCCTTGATGACGAGGCCGGCGCCGACGGAGCGTACGGGGGTGCCGACCGGCACGGCCAGGTCGATGCCCGTGTGGCGCCCGGCGCTCCAGCCGCCGGACACCCCGTAGCCCTGCGAGACGCGGCCGGAGGCGACGGGCCTGGACCAGACCCCCGCAGGCGCCCCCTCGTGCGGCACGTCCGAGCCGGACTGCTGGACCTCCTCGTCCGGGCCGCCCTCCTCGGGCTCGTCCTCCTCGGACTCGTCATCCGGGAGCGGGTAGTCCTCGGCGATCTCCCTGAGCCACTCGGGCAACTCGTCCTGCGGCTCCGGTTCCCAGCGGGTTCCGACGCGCGCGTCGGAACCGCTGCCCGCGGTGCGGGGCGCGTACGACCCGTGGCCCGGGCCGCGGTGCTGGTGTGCCGAGGGCCGGTCCGCGGCCCGCGCCCAGGCACCGCCCGCGGCGGGCACGAGGCCCAGCAGGCCGGCGAGTCCGCCGAACACCAGCCGCCGTACGAGACGGCGGCTCGGGCGGGGACGGCGGGTGGCATGGCGTAGCGTCACCGGGCTCACTGCGTGTCCTTTCCGTACGGCCCGGGCGCCGGAGCGGAACTCCGGCACCCGGGCCGCCGGTTCAGCTATGGCTGCCGCTCCGGCGGCGGATGACGAGGATCGAACCGCCCACCGCCGCGGCCAGCAGGGCGCCGCCGGCGGCCAGCGAGGTGGTGTCCACGCCGCCGGCACTGCCTCCCAGGCCGGCGTGGGAGCCCTTCCACGCGCCGTGGCCGATGGTGAAGCCGCCGTACATCGTCTCGCCCCTCGTGCACTTGGCGGTGACCTGGAAGCGGTCGCCCTTCTTGGCGTGGTGCACGACGGTGGCGGAGCCGACGAAGTACTTGCCGCCGCCCTTGTCGTGCAGCCAGGCCACGCGAGGGGAGAAGCCGTCCGACTCGACCTTGACCGCCGGGGCCTCGCAGTCGGCCTTGACGATCAGGGTGACGCTGGAGCCCTCTTTCGGCATCGAGGGGGTGATGGTCAGCCGTTGGTCGCCGTAACCGCCTCCGCCGCCGCCTCCGCCGCCGCCTTGGCCGTAGCCGGAACCGGAGTCCGACTGCCCGTAGTCCGTCTGATCGTCTGCCACGACGGTCGTCGCGGGACCGCCCACCGCTACGGCGATGATGAGAAAGCTCGCCGCCATGACGCGCGATGAAGTGCGCATGAAACATCTCCTCCGGCACGGATGCGGGGTCCTTGCCGCCCGCGAGCGACGTCCGCGCCACGGCACCCATGGCACCCCGACACCCCGTCAAGCGCACGCGCCGCGGCGGCGGATCCGTTCCGCCAACAGGGCACCAGCCCGTCCCGCGAATGCCGAAGGCGCGCAGGTGGTGCGGACTTCCGCGGCGCCGTGCGAAGACTCGGCCGCCCGCCGCCCATCGGGTGAGGCACTCCGCCGTACGGGACAGCGCCGTACGGGACAGATTGTGCGCTTCTACATCGTTTATGAATAGATGCCCTTTAGTCCCATTTCCCCGTCCCCATCTCGTCTCGAGGACACATCCGATGACCGACTCGCGCGGCCCCCAGGCAGGCCCGATGCGGCGCGGCCGGGAGGTGAGCCGCCGCCGCTTCGCCCTGGGCGCGGCAGCCGCCGCGACCGGCGCGATGCTCGGCGCCGTGGCGGGCTGCGAGGACAAGGAGCGGGGGCGGAGCGGCGGCGGATCGCGCACACCGCACCCCGGCGCCGGCCCCGCGCCGGGCGTCCGGCCGCTGTACATCGGCACATACGGCTCCGAGTCCGGGCCCACCGGCATCGTGCCGGCCGCGTACGACGAGAGGTCAGGCCGGATCACTTCCGGTGGCCCGACCGTCACCGGCCTCACCAACCCGTCCTTCCTCGCCCTCTCCCCCTCGGGCCGGACGCTCTACGCGGCCGACGAGCGGGAGCAGGGCAGCGTGGCGGCGGTCGCGCTGCCGTCCGGGGAGCGGTCGCGGCCGTTCTCGGAGCGGTCGCGGCTGTTCTCCGTGCGGGCCACCGGAGGGTCGAGGCCCTGCCATCTCTCCGTCCACCCCAGCGGGCGGTTCCTGCTGACGGCACACTACGGATCCGGCGACCTGGCCGTGCACCGGCTCGGCGCCGACGGGGCCGCGGGCGAGCGCACCGACCTGGTGGCACACGACGCCCCTGGCCCGGGTCCCGGGCAGGGGGGCCCGCACGCGCACCAGGTCGTCACCAGCCCGGACGGCGGGCACGTCCTGGCCGTCGACCTCGGCACCGACACCGTCTACAGCTACCGGCTCGCCCCCCGGAGCGGGACGCTGACGCCGGTCTCGTACGCCGAGGTGGAGTCGGGCGCGGGGCCGCGCCATCTGACGTTCCATCCGTCCGGCGCCTTCGCGTACCTCGCCAACGAGCTGGACAACACGGTCGTCGTCTGCCGCTACGACCACGCGACGGGCCGCCTCACCCCCGGCACCCCGCAGCCCACGGGCGCGGAGGACGAGGCGAACCGGCCCGCGCAGCTGCTGGTCACCCCGGACGGCGCCTTCGCGTATCTGGCCAACCGGGGGCACAACAGCCTCACCCGCTACGCCGTCGAGGGCGCGGGCGCCCGGCTGCGGCTGCTCGGCACCGTGCCCGTGCGCGGCGACGACCCGCGGCACATCGCCCTCTCCCCCACCGGGCGCCTGCTGTTCGCCGCGAACCGGAAGTCGGGCACGGTGACCGTGTTCGGCGTGGAGCGCGGGAGCGGTGAACTGGTGCCGGTGGGAAGCCCGTTCGCGGTGGCGTCGGCGGCGTGCGTGCTGCCCGCCTGAAGCGCCTGCCCTCGGCCTGAGACCTACGTGAGCGAGTCCTCGTCCAACTCCCCCTGCTCGTCGAGGGGTTTGGCCTCGGGGCGGTTCGGCAGCACGTTCGCTGTGTAGTCCTCGACCGCGGCCTCCAGGCCCACGTCGCGCTGGGCGCGCTCGGAGAGGTACCAGCGGTGCTCCAGCAGTTCGTGGTAGATCTGAGCGGTGTCGACGGAGCCGCGCAACTCGCGCGGCACGGCGCGTACGGTCGGCCGGAAGACATCGCGCACCCAGCGGTGGGCGAGGACTTCCGGGCGCGCGCCGAGGGGGTCGCCGGGCGCGTAGTCGTCCTGGGTGGCCATCCAGGTCTCGAGGTCGTTGAGGAGGCTGCGGGCCTGGTTCTCCTCGGCGTCCATGCCGGTCAGCCGGAGCAGCTGGCGCTGGTGGTGGCCGGCGTCCACGACCTTCGGCAGGAAGGTGACGGCGTCTCCCTCGGGCGAACGCTGGATCTGCATCTCGGCCACGTCGAAGCCGAGGTCGTTGAGGCGGCGGATGCGGCGGTCGATGTAGTGCCGCTTGGCGAGCGGGTAGACCGACTCGCGGGTCAGCTCGTGCCACAGCGCGCCGTACCGCTCGACGATCGCCTGGCCGAACAGCACCGGGTCGACCGACGGGTGCAGGGACCCGCCCGCCTCCAGGTCCAGCAGCTCACCGGCGATGTTCACCCGGGCGACATCGATGTCGTAGTCGCGCTGGCCGTTGGAGAGCCGCGGCTGGATCTGACCGGTCTCGGCGTCGACCAGATAGGCGGCGTAGGCGCCCGCGTCGCGCCGGAAGAGGGTGTTGGAGAGCGAGCAGTCGCCCCACGCAAAGCCGTTGAGGTGCAGCCGGACCAGCAGGACGGCCAGGGCGTCGAGCAGCCGGCTGATGGTGCCGGGCCGCATCGTGGTCTCGAACATGGAGCGGTACGGCAGCGAACCGTTGAGGTGGCGCGTGATGAGGACCGGCTCCAGCGGGGTGCCGTCCGCGGCGGTGCGTCCAGTGACGACGGCCACGGGGTCCACCGAGGGAACGGCCAGCCGGTCGAGGTCGCGCAGCAGCCCGTACTCCCGTACGGCCGCCCACTCGCCGACCTCCTTGACCGCGACCACCTCGTCGCCCGCGCGCGCGAAGCGGACCACGTGGCGGGAGATGCCCCGCGGCAGGGCGACCAGGTGCTCCTCGGGCCAGTCCTCCAGCGGAATGCTCCACGGCAGGTCGAGAAGCGCCGCCGGGTGCTCGGGGTCGGTCGCGGTGATCTGCAGGTCCATGACGGACAGTGTGGAGCAAGCGTTTGCCGCCGGGCACCCCGGCCCCCGTCCTCACGAGACGGAGGCCGGGGCATGCGCGTACGGCCGGGGCTTGGGCATACGACCGGGCTTGGGCGTACGGCCGGGGCTTTGGGCGTTACGGCCGGGTCACCGCCCGCGAACCAGTCCCGCCAGGTAGCGCCACAGCGAAGAGCGGGAACGGCCGGCGCCCTCGACCGAGGTGACCGCTTCGGCGGCGGCTTCCGCGGCGGACGTGGGGGCGGAGGCCTGGTCGGCGTAGGACTCCGTACCCGCGGGCGCCTCGGCCAGCTGGTAGTGCACCGGCATCGACCGCAGGCCGCGCATGAACGGGGAGGACCGCCACGGCAACTGGTCTGCGGGCAGGGCGAGTTCGAGCTCACTGAACCGCTCGAACACCCGGCTGACCGCCACCGCGGCCACCGTGGTGGCCAGCTCGCGGGCCGGGCACTGGCGCGGTCCGGCACCCCAGGCCAGATGCGCCCGGGTGCTGACCGCGGCGCTCTGGGCGACGTTCCCGGCGAAGATCGGGTCGGCGTGCGCGGCGGCGATGGACACCCAGACCTGGTCCCCGGCGGCGATCGTGTAGTTGCCGAGCTTCCTGTCGGAGACCGGGAACCGCGGCGGGAAGTTGACGAGCGGCGGCTTGTTCATCACCACCCGGTTCATCGTCTCCCGGAGGATCCCGGAGGACAGGCTGGCGCGCGCCTCGCCGTCGCCGCCGATCACCTCGACGATCGTGTTGGAGATCAGGATGCCCACATGGTCGGAGACCATCCCGAGCAGCATCATCAGCTCGCGGGCCAGCTCGTCCACGGTCAGCTCGGGGTGGGCGGCCAGCAGGTACGACGGGAAGTCGTCCCCCGGCTCCGCCATCTTCTGGGTTCCCAGCTCGGCCAGCGCCCCGAGCAGCCGCTCCAGCGCGGGCCCCGCGTCCGGCCCGGCGTCGAGCACCCGCCACATGTCCATCAGCGCGTCGTCGCCCTGCGAGTTGGGGAAACCCAGCAGATGGCTGGCGACCATCAGCGGCAGCGGCCGGGCGAACTGGGCGGACATGTCGGCCAGCCCGCTGCCGTCGCCGTCCGCGAGCACGGATATCAACTCGTCCGCGCACTCGGTGACGACCGCCCGCAGCCGCTTGGCCTGGACGTGCGACGGGTCCTGGAAGGGCTTGAGCGCCGTGTCCCAGGCCGCCCGCAGCGCGCGGTGGCCCTCGCCGTCCTGGATCAGTACGTGGTTGACCTCGAGGGAGGGCGCCAGCGGCCAGTCGCCCGGCACGCGGCCCTCGGTTCTGGCCTTCCAGTTCTCCAACCCCTTGGGCCAGGCCTGGGTGTTCTGCAGGACCTCGAACGCTTCCTTGTAGCCGAGGACGAGCCAGACCGGCACCCCCAGCAGGTCGACCGGTGCCACCGGGCCGTGCTCCGCGCGCAGCCGCTCGTACACCAACGAGGGGCGGGCCTCGTAGTCCCGGTTCAGCAGCGGCTCCAGGTCCATCGACTCCAGTGGCGCGTAGGGGCATCCCGACGCGGGTTCGCTGTGGTGGGGCTCCATGACTTCCTTAACTACCTCGACCAACACCTCGTCCGGACAAGGTAATGATCGGACCTGCCACCGACAACGGCGGGGCGTACGGGGAAAGTTCCGCGGGGAAGCCGCCGTTCCGTACGGTTCGGGCCTGGTCCTCGCCCTGTTCGCGGACGAGTTGGGGGAAACTGAGCGCATGTCTGCTCCGCGCCGCGCCTGTCCCGTCTGCCGCCGTGAGATCGCCGTGGTCGGCGGCCGGCTCGCCCGGCACGACCCGCCGGGGCGCCGTACGGTCCTGGAACTGGTCTCATGCCCCGGCTCGCGGCGCCTCACCTCGGTCGGCGACACCCAGCCGCCGCTGATCGACCTCGACGCGCCGCCGTTCCCCGGTCAAATGCCGCTGTTCTGAGCCCACTTGCGCCCTGAGCTCACTTACCGCCCTGAGCCCACTCGCGTCCTGGGCCCGCTTCAGGCCGGGCCCCCGGCCCGCCCGAGGGCCTGGCACCCCGCCGGGTCAGCGCGCCGCGAACCGCTTCAGCAGCTCGTCCTTGCCGAACATGCGGGCCGTGTCCACCGCTGAGGGCGTCCCGGCCCCGGGGTCCGCGCCGGCGTCGAGCAGCGCAGTGATCACATCGTCCTCGCCCTTGAACACGGCCCCGGCGAGCGGGGTCTGGCCGCGGTCGTTGGCGCGGTCGGGGTCGGCGCCGCGCTCCAGCAGGGCGCGCACCGCCTCGGCGTGGCCGTGGTAGGCGGCGAGCATGACGAGCGAGTCGCCCCTGTCGTTGGTGAGGTTCACGGGGACTCCGGCGTCGGTGTAGGCGGCCAGGGCCGCGGCGTCGCCGGTGCGCGCGAGGTCGAAGATCCGGCCCGCCAGTTCGACGACCTCCGGATCGGCCTCCCCGGGCCCGCCCTGGCCCGTGCCGCCCTCGGCTCCCGCTCCCTGAGCACTCATCCGCTGG
The DNA here is from genome assembly GCF_001418495.1 of Streptomyces pathocidini. GTDB lineage: Bacteria > Actinomycetota > Actinomycetes > Streptomycetales > Streptomycetaceae > Streptomyces > Streptomyces pathocidini. The sequence goes on from NZ_LIQY01000105.1 coordinate 11,224, forward strand.
TCCGCCTTCCCTGCTCCGCGCCCGGCGCGCTGCGCCCGTACGAGTGATTCGCCAGCGTACTGCGGCACTCGCGACATGGGCTCGGGCGCCGGTGGCAATGATCCGCCCAGGGACGGCCGACCGGGCGCGGGGTGCGCCATCGTTCGGCCAATCGACTGAATTTCATGACAATTCCCCCGTTTGCAGCTTTCCCCGTATCAATACATGCTGTGAATCTGGAACAACTCACGGTGACGGCGAACGTCCCTCACCTCACAGGAGAACCTCATGATTCTGTCCATCTCGGGCGTCGTGCTGCTCGCCATCATCGTCTTTCTGTTCTGCCGCAAGGACAATCTCAAGTGCTCCCACGCCGTGGTCTGCGCTCTCTTCGGGTTCTTCATGGCCAGCACGGCGATCGCGCCCAGCATCAAGGCCGGCAGCGCGAGCCTGGCGAGCCTGCTGGGCGGCATCAGGTTCTGACCCGCCGCCCTCCCCCGCC
>NZ_LIQY01000106.1 GCF_001418495.1 Streptomyces pathocidini
CCTTGGGATCGACCATGGTCGCGCTCGCGGGGACGGCTCGCGGGACGGAGTTTTCACCTTTGCGGTGTTCTGCGGCGTTCCGTCCAGCGTACGCCCGCGCGGCGCGCGACCACGATCCCCGTGGGCCGCGCCTCAGCGGCTGATCATGAAGTCGCCCGGCGGCAGCGGGCGGTTGGCGAGGCGGACGTCGCCCAGCCAGTCGTGGAAGACCTGGTCCGGGCGGCCTCCGTACTCGCAGCCGCCAAGGAGCCAGCCCAGGCCAGGGTGGCGAAGCCGCCCGAGCGCACGTCCGGGTTGCGGACGACCGGGCAGCCGTCCACGTAGAGCGTGGTGCGTGCCCCGTCGTTCACGGCGGCGCCATGCCACCAGGTCTCCAGCGGCAGCTCGTGGCCCCAGTTCGTGGTCAGGCCCTCGCCCTCCCGGGCACACCGCCCGGGACCCGTGGTCAACACGAGCAGGTTGAAGAACCCTCACTGACCTCCCTCTGATCCCGGATGTTGAGCACCGGAGACATCACTTCAGGCGGCGACACCAGACCGCGTGTGCCTCGACCGCCACGCGGGTGCGATCGTGGCCGCACAGAGCACGGGCGGCTCCGGCACCGTTGCTCCAAGCACGTCTGCCGCTCAGTCGTCACAACCGTCGATGTCGTCGTCACACCCCTCCACCGCGTGCCGGGCGATGGTGTCCAGACGCCACAGGATCAGGCCGCTGCCGTCCTTGACCGGGTCGACCCGTGCGGTGAACGGCTTGCCCGCGGGGATATTGAACTGATCGGCTTCCTGGTCCCCGCACTCGATCCCGTATGCCTGCTCCTGATCGCCTCGCGACAGGGTGAGGGTGAGTTCCCCGATCCCGTCTGTGTCACAGGTGATGCTGAGGAGGTACGGCCGGTCGCCGGGCGTCTTGTGCTCCTTGTCCATGCCGCTCGCGATGAACGCGCTCGCCGTGTCGACGAGTTCCGGACGCGCGTCGCTGTCGGAGGCCGCTTCCAGGGCCCGCCCCGCCCGCTGCATCGCGTCGTCCGGCTCCCAGGCCCGGCTGCCGTCACCCGGCGGCTCGCTCTGCTGGCCTGCGGGCGCCGACGGCCAGGGGGACGACCGGTCCGCTGCACCGTTCGGCTCCTCCTTCGCTTCGGCGCAGCCGGCGAGCAGAGCGACGGTTGCGACGTAGACCGGCAGGAATTGACGTATGCGCATGTATCCACCGTAGGTACGGGCCGGTGGCGGGGCCGTCGCCCCGCCACCGGCTCAATGCGGGTTGTTGCTCACTTGTCTGCGGTGATCCGCCGCAGCAGACCGGGGCCGCACACCGAGTCGCAGGACTCCTCGGCGGCTGTCTCCTCTCCGGCGGGCCGACTGCTGTGCTGCCTGCGAACGAGCGCCGCGCTCCTGGCGGGCGGAGGCACGAGCTGGTACTCCCGGCCCAGCGCATCGGCCTGAGTGTTCCCGTAGACCGTCACTTCTCCGTCGGACCAGCGGACGAAGAGGTCGTCCTCCCACAGATTGCCGCCGAACTCGCCGGGCACAAGAACACGGGAGTGGGTCCACAACTGGTTCGCGGGCATGAGCTGCCGCTCCTTGCTCAGACTGTTGGCGCCGAGGTCCTCGTACACGGTGAGTTCACCGTCGGACCAGCGGACGAGCAGGTCGAAGTCGGAGTTGGTGGTGCCGTCGAAGTCGCCGCCCGCGATGATCGTGGCGTGGTTCTTCCACAGGGCATTGGGGGCCTGGAGCTGCTGCTCGGCGTGGAAGCCCGTGCCGTCGACGTTGGTGTACTTCGTCACCTCGCCGTCGACCCAGCGCACGACCACGTCGTCCGGCCACTTGTTGCCGCCGAACTTGCCGGTCGCCAGACCCTCGGCGTACTTCCATGTCGAACCGGCAGCGGCGATCCTGATCTCGTTCGCCGGGTGCTGATCGCCGGCGGTCGGCAGTTTCGTCGTCTCGTCGATGTCCTTGTAGATCGTGACTTCGCCGTCGCTCCACCTGACCATCAGGTCGAAGGCGTTGGAACCGGTGTAGTCGCCCGCAGTGACGACCTCGGCGTGGTCCGCCCACAGCTTGTTGGGCTTCGCCAGCTGGGTCTCGCAGGGCTGACCGGCAGTGCAGCCGGTGTAGAAGCCCTGTGACTGGTCGCCCGGGTACAGGGTGACCTCTCCATCGGACCACTTGACGATCAGGTCGCCGTCCTGCGTCTTCTGCGAGGACGTGTGGAATTGGCCAGTGGCGGCGGCTTCGGCATGGGTCCACAGGTTGGCGTCGCCCATGCCGTCGACCCCAGTCGGTTGGTCCGGTGCGTAGTCGTTGGCCGCCTGGTTGTACAGGCGCACCACGTCGGCGTCGAACTGGGAGGAGTAGGAGATGTTGTCGAATTTTCCGCCCGTCTTGTATCCGCCGATGACACCGATGACATCTCCTCGCTTGCCATCGAAGTTCCGCAGGAACGGGCCGCCGGACACACCGGGAGCAAACCCGTCACAGGCTATCTCCAGGAAGCGGCCTTCGAACTCCTTGGTGGTTGTCGAGGGGCAGACGAGCGGCGACTTGGCCCCGCCCGGAAAACCGATCAGGGAAACGTTCTTCTGGTTCAGGTTCCCGGAGGCGGGCAGCGTGGTCAGTTGGTTGCCCATCCCCGTGGCGTTCTCCAGGAACTGGCCCTTGGAGTTCGGGCCGGTCTTCAGGAAGGCGAAGTCGAGGTCATCCGCCTTCACCGTGCCCTGGGACAGGTAGCGCCCGTCGATCCAGATCTTGCCCTTCTGTAGTTTTCCGGCCGCGGAGTTGTTCACGTCGACGCTGACCTGTGGGTCAACGTAGCGGACATGTACGGGACGTTGGTAGTCGACGCGCACCGAGGCACGCTACCAACTCGGGGACGCCCGGCCCCGAATCTCGCAGAAGCTCACATCGCGATGAGCTCCGCGCCTTCTTGATCATCTCGTGATGCGATCAGGGACCTAATGCCCTATCTGCTTCAATTTCGCCGCGTTTGTATGTCCGGGGTAAGCGACGGCTGTGGATCGCCTGTACGGGGTTCGGTCCGTCTTGGCTGAGACCAGGGAGTAAGGCGTGCAGTGGAGTTGGCGTACTCGCAGTGCGGGTATCGCAGGGCTGACAGCCGGGGCGTTGTTGGCGGCGACACCTCATGTGGCGTTCGCGGCGCCCGAGCGTCCGGAGGAGTCGCAGGTGACGACGGCTCCCAAGGGAGCGCCTATCACTGAGGCGATCACGGCGGAGCAGGCGCTGCAGGCGGCGGCCAAGCAGAACCGGCGGGTGGAGGTTCTGGACCGCCGTACCGAGTCGTCGACGACGTACGCCAACCCCGACGGCACGTTGACGGCCGAGCAGTCGGCCGGACCGGTGCGAATGATCCGTGGCGGCAAGTGGGTCGATGTCGATGTGGACTTCGCCCGGCAGAAGGACGGCACGGTCGCGTCCAAGGCGCACCCGGACGGGCTGAAGTTGGCGGGGCAGGGCGGGGCGAAGGCACGCTCTGCCCAGGCCGCGGCCGAGGCGCCGGCGTCTGCGGCCCGTGACCTGATCACGCTCGGTTCGGGCGATGCGCAGGTCAAGGTGCAGTGGAAGGGCGGGCTGCCCGAGCCGGTTCTGGACGGACCGCGGGCTACCTACCGTGAAGCGATACCCGGCGCCGACCTGGTCGTGGACGCCACCCGCAGCGGCTTCGAGCAGTACCTGAAGCTCAACAAGCGGCCCGAGGGCGGCGCGGCGCCGATGACGCTGCCGCTGAAGGTCAAGGGGCTCAAGGCCGAGGCGCAGAAGGATGGCTCGGTCGCCTTCAAGGACGCCAAGACCGGCGAGGTGGCCGCGGTGATGCCGGCCCCGGTGATGTGGGACGCGGCCGTCGACAAGCGGTCCGGTGAGCACACCAACCGCAAGCAGGTCGCCATGGAGGTCGAACAGCACGGTGACACCGTCGAGCTGCGCCTCACTCCCGACGCTGAGTTTCTGTCCGATCCCAAGACGCAGTACCCGGTGACCATCGATCCGGCCACCAGCACCCTGGACCTGCTGTTCGACACCTTCGTCCAGGGCGGCGAGAGCGCTGATCAGTCCGTGTCCACTGACCTGAAGCTGGGCTGGCCGGGCGACTACTCGGGCTCCACCCAGCGCACCGCCCGCTCGTTCATCTCCTGGGACACCGAGCAGTTCGCCGACGCGCTCGTCTCCGACGCGAAGCTGAAGCTGTACAACTACCACTCCTGGTCGTGCGAGAAGCGAGGCTGGGAGGTGTGGGCCACCGACGCCGCCGACACCTCGACGCGCTGGACCAAGCAGCCCACCTGGCGGCAGAAGTTCGCCACCTCCACCGAGACCAAGTCCGCCTCCTGCAGCAACGCCGGCTACGTCACGGCGAACGTGACCGACCTCGCCAAGTACTGGGCCAGCGCCAAGGCCACCGAGGGCCACATGGGGCTGCGGGCCGCCAGCGAGACCGACACGTACGCGTGGAAGCGGTTCTACTCCTCGGATCACACCAACGACGCGCAGATCCCGCAGCTGGAAGTCACCTACAACTACCGGCCCAAGAGCGGTGCGAACCTGCAGGCCGGCCCGCCGTACATCAGCAACGGCGGCATCTACAAGGTCAACTCCCTGACCCCGACCCTCCGGTTCACCACCGAGGACACCAACGAAGACGACGCGATCCAAGGCACCTTCGAGATCAAGGACCAGGCCACCGGGCAGGTCGTTACCCAGTTCAACTCCGCCTTCGTCGAGGAAGGTGCCACGGCGTCGGCGAAGGTGCCGGCCGGGAAGCTGCAGAACGGCAAGACATACACCTTCCGCACCACCACCTATGACGGCTCGCACTACGCCACCGGCTGGTCCGCCCCGGTCACCTTCACCGTCGACACCGGCTGGCAGCTGAACGCGGCCGAGCAGGCGGCCGGCGCCGTCAACAGCGCTCAGGAGCCCGCCGATCTGACCGCGGCGAGCACCAGCAACGCGCAGTACGCCGCGATCGCCACCACGGACAGCACCGTCGCCATCCCCTGGAACAGCGGCGAGCAGATCGCGGTTGATTCGAACCACGGTCTCCCCGGCATGGAGATGGGGATGCCGACCGGGCAGGTGCGCGGCGTGCGGATCAATGACTCGGTGGTCTACAGCGACCCGAGCAAGCCGGTGGACACGGTGGTGCAGCCCACCCTCAACGGCGGCAGCCGCACCCTGCAGGTCCTGAAGAACGCCAGCGCCGCCCGCGAGTACCGCACCCCGCTGGATCTGCCGTCCACCGCCGTCGTGGAGAAGAACGAGGAGGGCGCGCTCACCGCCTACTCCAGCTCGCCGGCCAACCCCACCGGCGACGTCGCCATCCACTCCCGCGCCACCGAGCGCTACGCATCGGCCCGCCTCAACGAGACCGGCAACCAGGAAGGCATGGTTCGGGCCACGGCCCCGGACATCAACACCTGGCAGACGTTCACCCTCGTCCGCAATAGCGACAACACCGTCTCGCTGCGCTCCAAGGCGAACAACAAGTGGGTGTCGACCGAGAAGAACTTCACCGGCACGCAGGAGGGCATGCTGCGGGCTCGCTACGACGCGGCCGCCCCCGGCGCATGGGAGAAATTCACGCTACTGAAGAACGCTGACGGCACGCACTCGCTGCGCTCCACGATCAACAATAAGTGGGTGTCCGCAGAGAAGAACTACACCGGCGCCCAGGCCGGCATGCTGCGCGCCCGCTACGACGCAGCCGCCCCCGGCGCTTGGGAGAAGTTCGACATCGAGCCGCTTCAGCTCGGCCAGTTCGACGCCCCGTGGGCCAAGGACGCCAACGGCAATGACGTGCCTACCAGCTTCCGCATCGACAACGGCGACATCGTGCAGACCATCGACGTGAACGCCGACACGGCCTTCCCGATCGTCGCCGACCCGTTCTGGCGCTCGGTCTGGAAGTGGTCCAAGTGTGTCGCCGCGGTCGTGGTCGCGTTCTTCCCGGCCGCCAAGGCGTACAAGGCCATCAAGGCCCTTGGTGGGGCCCGAAAGACCGCCGAGCTGCTGTGGAAGGCCCGCACCAAGGGCGACTTCAAGCGGTACGCCAAGAAGGCCGGCAAGAACGCGGCCATCCAAATCCTGGGTATCGCCAGCGTGCAGACCTACTGCTTCTGACCGGCGTCACTATCCACGCCACAGCCCAAGAACGGATCGCAATGGCCAGCAAGAACGCACCACCCATCCTGGTCCTGCATGACCTGGACACCGTCAAGGAAGAACTCACCGCGGCCCTGGAGACGGCCGATCCCCAGCACCGGACGGGGCTGGAGGAAGCCCTGCGCATCGTGGATCGCCACATGGCCGTATCGGACGAAGAGCGGACCCGGGAGTGGGTCCGGCGCCTCATCCGGGACGCCGGCATTGACGTGGCACGCGACCAAGTACGTGCCGTGAAGGCGGTACGCGACGCTGTGCCGGGGCTCGGCCTCATCGCCGCCAACAGCCTGGTCAACTCCGTTCGATAGGGAGCGGCCGGACACAACCACTGGGGTGCAGCCGATGTCACGGCTGCACCCCAGTGCCGTAGGACGGCACGACGGTCTCCTGCCGGTGGGGCACCAGTACCTAGCGGTAGGTCCACGGGCTTGAGGTATCGATGGCGTCGGTGTCGATGCGGAATACGAGACCGTGATGGTCGCTTGCTTCCTTCGGCTGGTCGAGCAGGCGGTAGTCGGAGACGGCGCCGGCCAACGGGCCGGAGACCCATGCCTGGTCGATCCGGTCGTCTGTTCCGGTTGGCGCGAGCAGATTGATGTCCTGCCCGTGTGACTGCTCGAACAAGTGCCATGCGACGTCGACCTATCCGTTCTGGGCGAGTTTTCGGGTGACCCGCCTGTCGGGCAGAGGAGTGGCAGCCGGGTCGAAGTCACCGTCGGGCAGCAGTGTTCGTGAGCCGACGTTGTAGGGCCGCATCTCGGAGAAGTCCGGGAGCGGGTGCCTGGATGAGGCGGGCGCGTAGTTCACGTCGCCTGCCAGTACGGCGAAGGGGCCGTACTTGTAGCCGCGGGTGGCCGCGTAGTTCGCCTCGATCAGGGCCTGTTCGGCGGACATGGGGGTGAAGTGGATCGGCACGAAGCTCAGCGGCGCGGGGAGCCCGGGGATCTCGAAGCTGGTCACGGCGATGCCGTGCAGGACCTCGGTGCCGAAGTCAGGATTGTGGCGGACCCATCTGCCGACGACCTCGCGTCGGTAGAGCAGAGCGGTACCGATCCCGCTGCGTGAGGGGGCCAGCGGGGCCGCGTCGAGGTCCAGATCCTGCATGGCCCGTGCGAGCTGCTTGTGGCCGTAGCGGTGCCACTCCGGGATCTCGCAGAGCATGACGACGTCGACGCGGTCTGCAGCGCTGTTGATCCGCTCGGCCAACTGGGGCCATCGATCTTGAGGGTTGCCGTCGCCGTCCTGCAAGCCGCCCATCCCCAAGTTCTGAACCACCACCGACAAGTGCATGTGCTGTCCTCTCCCCTTGGCGTTCATCTGTGGCGTACGCGGTGCTGGGCGGGGCGCACCGGCCTCGCCCAGCGCACCCTGAGCCGCTATGTCTGTCGATCCGCGCCCTTTGCGTCCAGGAGCTGGGATTCCAGCTCGGCGATGCGCCGGTCAGCGAAGCGTGCGTTGTCGCGAGCGGCATTCAGCCTGTCTTGCAGGGATCGCTGCTCGACTTGCAGCTCGTGGACTTGACGCTTGAGGTTGGCGTTGTCGGTCGTGAGCCGGACAATGTCCTGCTCATCCCAGGGAGTGCGCAGGTCACGTACTTGCCCCAGGAGCTCTCCGAGTTGGCGGCGTTGGACGCGGATCTCGCCGTGGGCGGCCTTGAGGCCCTCTTCCGCGTTGAGCGCGCGCTCTTTCCAGGACGCTTCGAGCGCCTCATGCTCCGCCCGCCGGCCTTCGCCCCGGCGGCCGGCAGCCTTGGCGAGAGCCTGGTCGATCAGGGCACGGGCCTCAGCGTGCTCGTACAGAAACGTTCGAGACACGTCAGCCAGGCGCGCGACCGCGGCGACGGTGATCGGGGTGCGTAGGGTGAGCATCCCGTCCAGTGCCTGCTCAACGCGCTTCAGCATCAACTCGGTCCGCTCGCGCCGGGCCTGGAGGGCTTGGGCGGTGCGCGGGGCGGGGAGCGAGGAGGTGCTCATGTCGATGCTTCCGCGATCGTGGCGTCGTGCGAACTCGCCAGGGCGGCGAGGTCCGTTGTTCGGAAGGCAGTGGACCAGACGCGTTGGAAGTAGTCCTGCGGCCGGCGCAGATCGAGCGCGAGTACTTCTTCCAGAAGGCCCAGGCCAGCCAGTGCCCGCTCGAGCCCGTCGATCGCCTGGGAGGTGGGCTCGAATACTGCGTGCAGGTAGTCCGCGGTCGCGTTGTCGGGGGCTCGCTCGGCCAAGGACCGCCACTGATCGCGTTTACGGCGCCAGTAGAGCAGGTCGGCTCCGGACATGACGAACCGGTCGCAGCCCTCGCAGTTCAGCTTCCACGGGCACGCGGCACCCTGAACGACGGGTTGGAACGTGCAGAAGCCGCCCTCGGTCGGGGTGCTGCGCCGGGAGGGACTGTCAAACGAGTGG
>NZ_LIQY01000107.1 GCF_001418495.1 Streptomyces pathocidini
AGCGGTCCAGCAGGCGGCGGCCCGCCACCGCGCTCGCGGCATCGCCCGCGGCGGTCAGGCGCCCGTCGCTGCTGACGGTCCCGGTGCAGGCCAGCACCGATCCGCCGTCGGCGGCCGACACCCGTACGCTCATGGCGAGCTTCACGGATCCGCCGCCGCGAGCCTCGGTGCCGCCGCCCTCGACGGCGAAGTCGCCGCTGTCGAGCTCGGTGACGCGGAGGCCGCCGCGATAGGTGATGGTCGAGGCGCCGACGCGCAGCTTCAGCCGTCCGGAGAGATCGACGGGGCCGGGCTCGGAGTGGGCGCTGGGCGCGTCCGGCGGCCCGTCGGCGCCCCGCTGGAAGCCCGGGACGGCGCGGGAGACGCGTCCGGGATCGGCGAGGGCCTGCCGCACGGTGTCGGCAGAAAACGGAACGAACACCTCATGCTCCATGGGGCCCGAGCCTACCCAGACACCCCCGTCCGCAGTCGGCTATCGCGTCAGTCCCGAGCGTCAGGCGCCGGAGCCGTCGACACCCGAGCCGTCAGGGCCCGAGCCGCCGGCACCCGAACCGCCGTCGCCCGAACCGTCGACACCCGAACCGTCCGCATCCGAACCGCCGCCGCCCGAACCATCAGCATCCGAGCCCTCGACGCCCGAGCCATCCGCATCCGAGCCGTCAGGGCGCAGGACCGTGCCCTTGACCGCGTCGATCACGACCTCCGTGCCCCCGTCGTCGTCACCCGCGCCGGGCTCGGCCATGGTGACCTGCCAGACGATCCTGCCGTCGGCGGCACGCGTGTCGGTCTCCAGGGAGTCGAGCTCGCCGGGCCGCTGGTTGTAGGCGAGTTGGACGGCCTGTTCGGCGGTGGACTTCGCGTACCGCAGCTTGGCGACGTCGTCGTCGGGGGTCAGGTCCTGGCGCTTGGTGAGGACGCGCGAGCCGTCCTCGGAGACCGTCAGGTCGTACTCGTCGGTGTACGCGTCCTGTCCGTCGCGCTTCGAGGCGACGGAGACCTCCCAGACGCGGTGGCCGCGCGCGTCCCGCTCGCCCTCGATGGCGTACGTGGCGCCGCGTGGCACGGCCAGGTCGGCGGTGTTCATCGCCTTCAGGGCGTTCACCACGGACTTCGGGGTGGCGTCGGGGGTGGGCAGACCGGTCACCTCGGTGCTCGGCTGCCGGTCCCAGGCCCGTGGCTCGGAACCGACGGAGTCGGAGGTTCCGGCGCCGGAGTTGATGCATCCGGTCAAGCCGGTCAGAAGGGTGGCCGCTGTCAGACCGAACACGCAGGCGCGGACGCGGACATCCGTCCGGAACGCTGGCATCGCAGACATTGCAGGCGTGTTTCGCATGGCCCCCTTACTACACCCGGCGGCCCGGCAGCCCGTGGAGCCGCGTCAGTCCGTGTAGCGCGGGTGCATCAGCGTGGAAGGGGGCAGTCCGGTCAGGCGTCCACGCTCCGCCGCCCGGGCCGCGGAGCGCAGTGCGGCGGGGGTGAGGGTGCGCGGGGAAGGGCCGGACAGCCGCAGCAGCGGCGGCCGTTCGCCCCGCGGCCCGCCGCCGTCTAGCCCCGCCCGAACCGTCCTCGCCCGGACCGTCCTCGTCCCCTCGCTCCGTTCGCCGCCCGGCCGCTCCTCCGCCGTCGCGAGGATGAAGCCCCAGTCGCGCGGGGCGGACCCGGCTCCGGAGAAGCGGTCGGGGCCGCCGGGGAAGCCGGGGAGCCGGCCGCCGATCCGGTACGGCGCCGTGCGCAGGCCCGCCGAGCGCAGGGTCGCGTCCACCGTCCAGAAGGCGCGCGGCCGCGAGGACAGCGCGCCCGCGTGCACCGCGAGCCGCCCGCCGGGAGCCAGGGCGCGGCGCGCGAGCCCGTAGAACTCCTGCGAGTAGAGCTTGGTGCTGGCGGTGATGCCGGGGTCGGGCAGATCGGAGACGACGACGTCGTACGAGCCACCGCCGGCGTACGAGCCCTCGCGCGCGTCCGCGGCCATCCCCGAACGCCCCTGCCCCCGCAGCCAGTCGAAGGCGTCGGCGGCCACCACCCGTACCCGGCGGTCCTCGAAGGCGTGCTCGTTGAGCCGGGACAGGCCGGGGTCGGTGCGGGCCAACCGCACGACGCCCGGGTCGAGTTCGACGACCGTCACCGACCGCACGCCCCGGTGGCGCAGCACCTCGCGCAGCGCGAGCCCGTCGCCGCCGCCGAGGACGAGGACGCGGCGGTGTGCTCCGGCCATCGCCGGGTGGACCAGCGCCTCGTGGTAGCGGCGTTCGTCCCGCCCGCTGACGCGCAGCCGCCCGTCGAGGAAGAGCGCGAAGGAGGGGGCGGGCCGGCTCCCCGTCACCACGACCTCCTGCACGTCGGTCCGTACGGCCACCCGCACGTCCGCCCCGTACACCGCCTCGCGCGCCGCCCGCTCGAAGGGGGCGGCGAACACCGTTCCGGCCGCCAGAAGGGCCAGGACCAGCACGTTCACGCCGATCAGCAGCCAGCGCGAGCGCCGGGTCAGATCGCGGCGGAACAGCCACAGCACCATCGCGCCGCCGGCCGCCGCGTTCACCGCGCCGGTCAGCAGCGCCCCGCTCAACTGGCCGAGCAGCGGCAGCAGGAGGAAGGGAAAGGCGAGGCCGCCGACGAGCGCGCCCACGTAGTCGGCGGCGAAGAGGTCGGCGACCGTGCCGCCCGCGTCCTGGCGGCTGACCCGCTGGATGAGCGTCATCAGCAGCGGCACCTCGGCCCCGATCAGCACCCCGATTGCCAGCGAGAAGGCGACGAGCACCGGCCGCGACTGCCCGAACCAGGCGAAGGCCGCGTACAGCGCCATCGCGGAGGCCCCGCCGACCAGCGCGAGCACCGCCTCCACCAGCCCGAACCCGACGGCGGGCCGCCACCGCAGCCGCTTGGCGAGCAGCGATCCGAGGCCCATCGCGAAGACCATCACGGACAGCACGACCGACGCCTGGGTGACCGAGTCACCGGTCAAGTACGAGGCGAGGGCGACCAGTTCGAGCTCGTAGACCAGCCCGCAGGCCGCGCAGACGAAGACCGCGGCGAGGACGAGGAAGCGGCCGATCCCCGGCGACACCGGCAGCGGGGCCGGACCCTCGGGATCCGCGCCCCCCGCCTCGGTGTCCGGTTCCGCGCTCTCCGGCGCGGGGTCTCTTCGGGGGCGCGCGGTCCGCCGCTTCACGTGCCGTGCCACGGCTCGCCCCGCGCGCCGGCCGGGGAGGGCCACCGGCGGATCGATCATGCCGGGAACGCTACGGCACCGTCCCGCGGCCCGGGCCCCGCGACAGGCGGGCGGGCCACCGCGACCTGGGTGCGGGTCGCGACGAGCCTCCCCTCCTGCGGATACGTGTGCCAGGTCCGCCAGCGCAGCCGCCCCTCGCGGTGCTGGGCGAGCAGCGCGGTGAAGGCGAGCGGGCTGCCGGGGAAGGTCCCGGCGATGCCGTGCGGATGGTCGGCCACCAGCGCGAGCAGCTCCCGGGCGCGCTCGGCGAAGGCCTCCCGCGGATGGGTCTCGACCTGGGCCGCGAACTCGTACTCCCAGCCCCCGACCCGCTTGGCCACCCCCAGCGGGAGGGGAGTGCTGCTGCCCGGCATGCAGGCCACTGTCTCCGAGCAGGGGCCGCCGCGCTCCTCTTCCACGAGCACTTGGTGGGAGGCACCGAGCAGCCGCAACTGCACGGCGGCGCCGCCGAGTTCGAGATCCAGCACGGCCAGGGCGGGCAGCGGCTCCCTGCCCAGGGCCCAGGCGAGGTCGTCGGCACGTGTGTCGGTGTACGCGGTCTGGAGGGTGGTGAGCATGGATCGGCTCCGCAAGCACGCAGTGGATGCAGTGGAAGGGGTGGGCCGGCTCGCCCCGGTCGTTCAGGCCCGGGGGAGCTCCGCTCGCCGGCTCATGCGGCCCACGTGGGTGCGGGATACGAAATCATGAAATACGCAGGGCCCACAGCGGGTTTACCCATCTGCTCCGGGTTTCCATCCCACCGAGGGCCTTACGGTTCACCTGTTCAATATCGAACGGCTCGGCTGTTCCCATCGTCCCCCCTCGACCCCATCATGCGGTCAAAGAGGTGCTGCCCGGCGGGAGTTGCTCCCAACCGACCCGCCGGGCAGCACCTCTT
>NZ_LIQY01000108.1:0-8211 GCF_001418495.1 Streptomyces pathocidini
GGGTCACCGGTCTCGTCCCGGCGGACGAGGCCCGCGCCCTCGCCCGTACCCGGCTGGCGCCGCTGGAGGGCGCGCCGGCGGTGGTCGAGACCCTGCGGACCTGGCTCTCCCTGCACGGGAGTTGGGACCGCACGGCCGTGGCGCTCGGGGTGCACCGCAACACCGTCCGGCAGCGGATCGGGCGGGCGGCGGAACTGCTCGACGCGGATCTGGGGGACGCGGATGTGCGGATGGAGTTGTGGTTTGCGTTGAAGTGGGGCTGACCGGGTGGACTGGCACCGGGCCGCTGCCGGTTCGGTACCGCCGACCGCCGACCGCCGCCGTCCCGCTTCTCGCCGTCGCGGCGGAAAGAAATTCCCGCCGCGACGGCGAGCAACCACGACGGCGCAGCTCGGGTGGGGGTGCCTCCCTGCGGTAGCTGGGGGAGCCGAACCGGCCACAACCGGGTTACGCCTCAGATCTTGGCGGCCGCCTCCGTCAGGACCTGGCGGATGATCTGTTCGGCCTCGTCGAAGGTCGACTGGTCCGAGATCAGCGGCGGGGAGAGCTGGATGACCGGGTCGCCGCGGTCGTCGGCGCGGCAGTACAGGCCGTACTCGAACAACTTCTTCGAGACGAAGCCGTACAGCACCCGCTCCGACTCCTCCTCTGTGAAGGACTCCTTCGTCGCCTTGTCCTTGACCAGCTCGATCCCGTAGAAGAAGCCGTTGCCGCGGACGTCGCCGACGATCGGGAGGTCGTGGAGCTTGTTGAGGGTCCGGAAGAACGCCTGCTCGTTGTCCAGCACGTGCTGGTTCAGGCCCTCGCGCTCGAAGAGGTCGAGGTTGGCCAGGGCCACCGCCGAGGAGACCGGGTGGCCGCCGAAGGTGTAGCCGTGCAGGAAGACGTTGTCCTTCTTGTAGAACGGCTCGGCGATCCGGTCGGAGACGACCGCGGCGCCGATCGGGGAGTAGCCCGAGGTCATGCCCTTGGCGCAGGTGATGATGTCCGGCACGTAGCCGAACTTGTCGCAGGCGAAGATCGTGCCGAGGCGGCCGAACGCGCAGATGACCTCGTCCGAGACCAGCAGGACGTCATGGCGGTCGCAGATCTCGCGGACCCGCTGGAAGTAGCCGGGCGGGGGCGGGAAGCAGCCGCCGGCGTTCTGGACCGGCTCCAGGAAGACCGCCGCGACCGTCTCGGGCCCCTCGAAGAGGATCTGCTGTTCGATCTGGTCGGCGGCCCAGCGGCCGAACGCCTCGGGGTCGTCGCCGTGGATCGGGGCGCGGTAGATGTTGGTGTTCGCCACCTTGTGCGCGCCGGGCACCAGCGGCTCGAACGGGGCCTTCAGGGCCGGGAGTCCGGTGATGGACAGGGCGCCCTGCGGGGTGCCGTGGTACGCGACGGCCCGTGAGATGACCTTGTACTTGGTGTGGTTGCCGGTGAGCTTGTGGTATTGCTTCGCCAGCTTCCACGCGGTCTCCACGGCCTCGCCGCCGCCGGTGGTGAAGAAGACCTTGTTCAGGTCCCCGGGCGCGTGGTGCGCCAGGCGCTCGGCCAGTTCGACCGCCTTGGGGTGGGCGTAGGACCACACCGGGAAGAACGCCAGCTCGGCCGCCTGCTTGGCGGCGACCTCGGCCAGCTCCTGGCGGCCGTGGCCGGCCTGCACCACGAACAGGCCCGCCAGACCGTCGAGGTAGCGCTTGCCCTTGTCGTCGTAGATGTACGTGCCCTCGCCGCGGACGATCGTCGGCACAGGGGTGTTCTCGTACGACGACATGCGGGTGAAGTGCATCCACAGGTGGTCGTAGGCACGCTTGGCCAGGTCGCTGCTCATGGCTATCTGGTTCCCCAGGTGTAGGTCTGTTTCTTGAGCTTGAGGTAGACGAAGCTCTCGGTGGAGCGCACGCCCGGGAGCGTGCGGATCCGCTTGTTGATCATTTCGAGCAGGTGGTCGTCGTCCTCGCAGACGATCTCGGCGATGAGGTCGAAGGAGCCCGCGGTCACGACCACGTACTCGACCTCGTCCATGGCGGTCAGCGCGTCCGCGACCGGGTCGAGGTCGCCCTCGACGTTGATGCCGACCATCGCCTGGCGCCGGAAACCCACGGTGAGCGGGTCGGTCACGGCGACGATCTGCATCACGCCCTGGTCCAGCAGTTTCTGTACGCGCTGGCGGACCGCGGCCTCCGACAGGCCCACGGCCTTGCCGATCGCCGCGTACGGGCGGCGCCCGTCCTCCTGGAGCTGCTCGATGATCGCCAGGGAGACGGCGTCGAGCGTCCCGCCGGTGTTCTTGTCACGTGTGGCCACGTCCCTCACTCTGCATGAGGACTTCGCCGTCTGACAACCCCGTATCGATGAAATTCGTTGTTGATGGATTATTGAAGCACTGATTTCGTCGTTGTCGCAGGGTGGGTATGTTGAAAGCGTCGACCCCACGGCTAGGGTGGGTGTCTCAGTACTTGGACAACCACAGGAGGGGTGGCAGTGACCACCGAGCTGCGTCGTCTGCGCAACTACATCGCCGGGGAGTTCCGGGACGCCGCCGACGGGCGGACCACCGACGTGGTCAACCCGGCCACGGGCGAGGCCTATGCGACGGCCGCGCTGTCCGGCGCCGCCGATGTCGACGCCGCCATGGCCGCCGCCGAGGCCGCCTTCCCGGCCTGGCGCGACCTCGTACCGGCCGAGCGCCAGAAGGCCCTGCTGAAGATCGCGGACGCGATCGAGGAGCGGGCCGAGGAGCTCGTCGCGGTCGAGAGCGAGAACACGGGCAAGCCGATCGGGCTCACCCGCTCCGAGGAGATCCCGCCGATGGTGGACCAGATCCGCTTCTTCGCGGGGGCCGCCCGGATGCTCGAAGGGCGCTCCGCCGGCGAGTACATGGAGGGCCTGACCTCCATCATCCGGCGCGAGCCGGTCGGCGTCTGCGCGCAGGTCGCGCCCTGGAACTACCCGATGATGATGGCCGTTTGGAAGTTCGCCCCGGCGCTGGCCGCGGGCAACACGGTCGTCCTCAAGCCCTCCGACACCACCCCCGCCTCCACGGTGCTGCTCGCCGAGATCATCGGCGGGATCGTGCCCAAGGGCGTCTTCAACGTGGTGTGCGGCGACCGCGACACCGGCCGCCTGATGGTCGAGCACGAGGTCCCGGCCATGGCCTCCATCACCGGTTCGGTGCGCGCCGGCAAGCAGGTCGCCGAGAGCGCCTCGAAGGACCTCAAGCGGGTCCACCTGGAGCTGGGCGGCAAGGCCCCGGTCGTCGTCTTCGAGGACGCCGACATCGCCAAGGCCGTCGAGGACATCTCGGTCGCCGGCTTCTTCAACGCGGGCCAGGACTGCACGGCCGCGACCCGCGTGCTCGTCCACGAGTCCATCCACGACACCTTCGTGGCCGAGCTGGCCAAGGCCGCCGCCGACACCAAGACCGGTCTGCCGGATGACGAGGACGTGCTCTTCGGCCCGCTCAACAACCCGGGCCAGCTCGCCCAGGTCTCCGGCTTCATCGACCGGCTGCCCGCGCACGCCAAGGTCGAGGCGGGCGGCCAACGCGTCGGCGACAAGGGCTACTTCTACGCCGCCACCGTCGTCTCCGGGCTCCGCCAGGACGACGAGATCATCCAGAACGAGGTGTTCGGCCCGGTCATCACCGTCCAGAAGTTCACGGACGAGGACCAGGCCGTGGAGTACGCCAACGGCGTCGAGTACGCGCTGGCCTCCTCGGTCTGGACGAAGGACCACGGCCGGGCGATGCGGATGTCCAAGAAGCTGGACTTCGGCTGCGTGTGGATCAACACCCACATCCCGCTGGTCGCCGAGATGCCGCACGGCGGCTTCAAGCAGTCCGGCTACGGCAAGGACCTGTCCGCGTACGGGTTCGAGGACTACACGCGGATCAAGCACGTGATGACCTCACTGGACGGCTGAGCCGCTCGACTCCCGCCCGCCCCGGCCCGTTTCGGCCGGGGCGGGCGCGTTTTTCGTGCATGCGCCCGCGCGTTTGTCCAAGCGCGGGCCGCCAGGAGTTCATGGACCGCAGGCCCCTGTACTGGTGGGGTACGGGCGCATGAGCCCAAGCATCCGGATCAGAAGACGGTGGCCGCTGGCCGCCGTCGCCGCGGCCCTCGCGCTGCCGCTGCTCGCCCCGGCGGGCGCCTCCGCGTCGACCGACCGCCAGGCCGTACGGCAGGACGGCACGATCGTCGACGGCAAGGCGCGCTTCCAGGTCCTCACCCCCACGCTGGTGCGCCTGGAGTACGCGGAGGACGGGAAGTTCGAGGACTCCCCGACCGTGAACGCGGTCAACCGCTCCTTCACCCCGCCCGCCTACACCACCCGTGTCAGCGGCGGCATCCGCGAGATCAGCACCGGGAAGCTGACCCTCCGCTACCGCCAGGGCTCGGGCCGGTTCACCCCGGGCAACACCACCGTCCGCCTCAAGGCGGGCGGCCAACAGGTCACCGGCCGCCCGCAGTTCGGCGAGTCCACCTCGACCTGCGTCTTCGGGGCCGTCTGCGACACCGAGTACGGCGTGCTGGCGGGCGGTGCGCGTTGGACCTTCCGCGACGGCCACGCCACCAAGGCGTACGGGCGCGGGATCACCGACGGGCTCGACCGGCCGGGCGCCCGCACCACCGTCCGGGTGCGGGGCGTGCCGCACGACGGCACGTACGAGCTGCGGCTGCGCTACGCCAACGCCCGGGCCGCCGACGGCCAGGACATCACGCGGACGCTGTCCGTCGAGACCGGCGGGCAGCGGACGGCGCTGACCCTGCCCTCCACCGGCGACTGGGCCGTCTACCAGGCCTCCGAGCCCGTGAAGGTCGAGCTGAAGCGCGGGGTCGACGACATCACGATCGCCTGCCGCGAGGGCGACACCTGCCCGGTGAACGCCGACGCGTTCGCGGTCCAGGAAGTGGGCGGGACCGGTTTCCCGACCCCGGCCGACCCGGGGAAGAGCGCCAACCTCGGCGGCTGGACGCGCGGTCTGGACAACACCCCCGCCGCGCCCTACCAGTTGGGCGACGGCGTCCTCTCGCGCGACGGCTGGTACCTGCTGGACGACTCGGCGACCGCCCTCCAGGCCCCCGGCACCACGCAGCCGCGGCCGCGCGCGGCGCGGAACGAGACCGCGTACCAGGACGGCTACCTGTTCGGCTACGGCCACGACTACAAGCAGGGCCTGCGCGATCTGCGCGCGCTCACCGGGCCCGCGCCGCTGCTGCCGCGCTGGGCGTTCGGCGTGTGGTTCTCGCGCTGGCGGGACTACTCGTTCACCGAGTACAAGGACCTGCTGGCCACCTTCGAGAAGAACAAGGTGCCACTCGACGCCCTCGTCGTGGACACCGACTACAAGGGCAGCGGCTGGTGGAACGGCTGGACCGGCTGGAACCCCGCCCTCTTCCCCGACCCGGACGCGTTCATGCAGTGGGCCAAGGACAACAAGCTGCCCATCGCCCTCAACGTCCACCCCAGCATCGACGGCTCCGACCCGGCCTTCGCCCAGGCCATGGAGACCGCCCAGGGCAAACTGCCCAAGATCTCCTGCTATTCGAGCGCGGACTGCTACGGCTTCGACTGGTCCGACCCCGACCAGGCCAAGGCCTACTTCGACCTCCACACGCCGTACGAGCAGCAGGGCGCGCGGCTGTGGTGGAACGACTACTGCTGCGACGCCGCGACGGCCAGTGGGGAGGGCATCGCGCCCGACACGCTGATCAACCAGATGTACGCGGACCGCGCCGAGTCCCAGGGCACGCGCGGCTTCGCGTTCTCCCGCATCGGCGCCTCCTACCAGCGGCTGGGCGGGGGCTACGCGGCCGGGCCGTGGGCCGACCACCGCTCGACGATGCACTTCACCGGGGACTCCTACCCCAACTTCCCCACCCTCGACTTCGCGGCGCGGATCGCCGTCGCCGAGGGCAACATCGGCCTGCCGTACGTCAGTCACGACATCGGCGCCTTCCACGGCGAGGGCCGGCGCCCCGACGACCTGTACGCGCGGTGGATGGCGCTCGGCGCCTTCCTGCCGATCGACCGGGTGCACTCCGGTGGCGCGTACAGCCTGCCGTGGGAGTACGAGGGCGCGGCGGCCGAGGCCGGGAAGAAGTTCCTGCGGCTGCGCGGCTCGCTCGTCCCGCACCTCTACTCGCTCGCGCGCGAGGCGTCCGAGACGGGCGTCCCGATGGTGCGCGGCATGTACCTCAACTACCCGGAGTACGACGAGGCGTACAAGGGGAGCCAGTTCACGCTCGGGGACGACGTGCTGGTGGCGCCGGTGACGAAGGAGGGCGCCGAGGCCGAGGTGCCGGTGTGGGTGCCGCCGGGCACGTGGACGGACTTCTTCACCGGCAAGTCCTACACCGGGCCGAAGACCGTGCAGGTCAAGGCCGGGATCGACGAGATTCCGGTGCTGGTGCGCGACGGCGGCCTGGTGGTCCAGCAGGACGCGGACGACGCGGCCGCGAAGAAGCCGTTCACCCGGGCCACCGTGACGGCCGGCTCCGGCGGGCGCGGCTCCTTCGAGCTGTACGAGGACGAGGGCGACGGGCAGGCGTACCGCGCAGGTGCGCACGCCACGACCCGGATCGAGCAGGCCCCGGGCCGGCTGGTGATCGGCGCGGCGCGCGGCTCGTACGACGGGCACGCCGCCACGCGCGCGTGGACCGTACGGCTGCTGGACATCGACCACCGGCCCGAGCGGGTCTCGGTGGGCGGCGCGCGGCTCGCGGAGAGCACGGGCGACGGGCCGGGCTGGAACTATGACGCGGACAGCCGGGTACTGACCGTGCGGACGGCTCCGCTGGACACCGGGAAGCGGTGGGTGATCGAGACCCGGTGAGACGGCAGTTGTGCCTGCGCGGGCCGTGCCCCGACACCTCATCGGGGCACGGCCCGCGCGTTCCGCTTCCCGGACACCGGAATGCTCCGCCGCCTGTCCGTCGTCCGCGACATCACCCCGGAGGAGCGGTGTGCGTTCACGCGGGAGTGGCGTGGGATCGCAGGGCTCTGACGGCTGTTGCCGCTGCGAGCGGCAGAGCGCTGCCGCCGGTCCGCGCGATGATGGACCAGACCGTCTTCCGCCGGTCGTACGGGCTCATCTCCATGCCCCAGGCGAGGCTTAACCCGGCGACGAGCAGAAGCCCGCGCCCTGAACAGGAGTCATCCGTTGGGCAGGGGACCCGCGGAAGTTCGCCCGGTGCGCCGTCCTCGACTTCGACGAGGGCGTGACGGCCGTCGTACGTGAGCGCGACCCGGAACTCCTCGCCCGGAACGTGCCGGAGGGCGTTGGTCGCCAACTCGGTGACCGCCAACGCGACGTCGTCCACGGCGTCTCCCAGCGTGATCGCTGCCGATGTATGCCCGGGTGGTGCGCTCGCGGCATTGCCGTCGTTGCTCGACGAGGAGTGGCGCACGTCGGTGGACACCGATGATCCGCACTGCTCGCGCGTGGTGGACCTCACCGATTGGTGAGCGCCTCGGCGGCCGGTCGAAACGACGGCTTGGCTGCCCGGCGGCTTGTACAGCGCCGCCTTGGGAACGCGTGACCGACATCCGTGCGTATCGTTGTACTGCGCGGTTGCGCCGTCTGGCGCGGGGAGGAGCGGCACAGTGACGGCCATCGATGACATGCCTGACACGATCGGCGGGATCAAGATGTCCCACAGCGGAGCGCCGAGCTTGGACGACCTGTTCGAGCGCCTGGAGCGCATGCCTGTCCCCGAGGGCTACAAGGTCGAGATCATCGAGGGGACAGTCCACATGTCGCCGCAGCGGCGCACTCACTGGAAGATCATCCGGAAGATCCTCCGCCAGCTTGAGGACCACTTCGGTGTGGACGCCGAGATCGACTCCGATGTGCGTGTCGATTTTCCGGGCTACATGAACGGGTTTGCACCTGACCTCTGCAAGGTGGTGGAGGGGGCGACGCCGGACAGCAAGGGGCGGTTCGCGCCAAAGGACCTTGAGTTTGTCGCCGAGGTCATCTCGAAGGGGACCGCCGCTCACGACTATGGCGAGAAGTTGCGGGCGTATGCCGAGTCCGAGGTTCCCGTGTATATGATCGTCGACCCGTACGTCGGTAAGTGCCGCGTATACACGCATCCCAAGGAACACGCCTACCGCAGCGAACTCACGGTTGCTTTCGGAGAGTCGGTCGATCTCAGGGACACCGCCGTGGGCCTCGTCCTTTCGACCGAGGGTTTCCCCCGCGACTGACAGTTCCTCGCC
>NZ_LIQY01000108.1:8217-8510 GCF_001418495.1 Streptomyces pathocidini
AGGGAGTCGACTCCCTGACGCAGGAGGCGCTTCATGGTGAAGCGGGTGTCCGGGGTCCAGGCGGCGGCCAGGTGGCCGGTGGTGTGGATGTGGTCCACCAGGTCCTTGGTCAGCAGGCCGAAGCGGTAGTTGAGCCAGCGGGGGCGGATCGCGGCCAGCAGGGTCGGGGCGGGCGGGGCCAGGGTCGTCCAGGTCAGGGCGATCTCGGCGTCCGCCGACGCCGCGCGGACGGCGAGCATCGCCGCCGCGCCGCCGCAGTAGTACGTGCGGTGCGCGAAGCCGCTGTCCTGGAC
>NZ_LIQY01000109.1 GCF_001418495.1 Streptomyces pathocidini
GCGGTGGCGGCGCCAAGGAGAACGACGGGGGGCTCTTCCAGACGTATAGGGAGGAGTTCGAGAGCGTTTGGCTGGATTCGCGGCCTGTTTCGTGACGTTCGGGCCGTGATGCGTGAGTGTGGGCCGGGGGTGCGGCTCGGCTTGTTGGGTTGAGGGCTGAGCGGCCGATGGCCGGGGGCCGATTGCCTGTCCGGTGGACGGTCAGTGGCGCGTGGGAGGGTGGAAGCCACTGGGGGAGCCGAGTGGGAGGGGGCCGTATCAATGGGCTGGCACCGTGAGTTGTTGGTCGGGTTCGACCTGGAGACGACGGGGACAGATCCGGCCGAGGCGCGGATCGTGACGGCCGCGGTCATCGAGGCCGTGGGCGGGGAGCCGGCGCGCCACCGCGAGTGGCTGGCCGACCCGGGCGTCCCCATACCCGAGGAGGCGGCCGCCATCCACGGCGTGACGACCGAGCGAGCCGCCGCCGAGGGGCGTCCGGCGCGTGAGGTGGTGGAGGAGATAGCGGCGGCGCTGGCGGGGTACTGGACGGCGGGCGTGCCGGTCGTCGCGTACAACGCGGCCTTCGACCTGACGCTGCTCGCCGCCGAGCTGCGGCGGCACGGCCTGCCCTCGCTCGCCGACCGGCTGGGCGGGGGAGAAGTCGGCCCGATCGTCGACCCGTACACGATCGACCGCGCCGTCGACCGCTACCGCAAGGGCAGACGCACGCTGGTGGCGACCTGCGGGGAGTACGGCGTGGCGCTGGCGGCCGCGCACCGCGCGGACGCCGACGCGGTCGCGGCCGTACGGGTCGCCTGCGCGCTGGCCGAGCGGCACGCGGGGGTGGCCGAGTTGGAGCCGTGGACGCTGCACCGCAACCAGGTGAGCTGGTATGCGCGCTGGGCGGCTGGATACCAGAAGTGGCTGCGGCGGGAGCGGGACCCGGAGGCGGTGGTGGACGGCAACTGGCCGCTGCGGGCGCTGCCGTCGTGAGCGCCGCCGTGCGGCGCGCTGTTCCGTGAGGCGGTTGGCCTCGTGGGGCGCCTGCCGGGTCTCGGCCTGGGCCCGTGCGTACGTGGTACGCCGGGCGGGCAGGCCGCGCGGGCACCCTTCCGCGAGCGCGGTGGTGTGCGCCGGCGGGTCGGGGCGGCGCCTTGAGGGCCGACCGGTGAGCCTGTGCCGCTGTGTGCCCGTGCTAGAAGGCGTGCCAGCGGACGGTCGGGTCGCCTTCCCTGAGGGATGCGACCCGGCGGCGGAACTCGGCCAGGGCCGCCGGGTTGGCCGGTGCGTGCTGGGCCACCCACGCGCAGCTCGCCGTCTCGCGCGCCCCGCGCAGCACCGCGCACTCCTCCCACTCCCGCACGTCCCAGCCGTACGCGCCGGCGAAGGCGTCGTACGCGGCCGGGTCGAGGCCGTATCGGTCGAGGGCGAGGGCCATGACGACCAGGTCGTGTTCGCGGAGGTCGTCGGAGAAGGTCTCCAGGTCCAACAGGACCGGTCCGTCGGGGCCGATGTGGACGTTGCGCGGCAGCGCGTCGCCGTGGATCGGGCCGGGGGAGAGATGCGGTGTGAGGTGGTCGGCGGCAGCGGCGTAGTGGTCGCGGCGCTCGCGCAGGTACGCGGCGTCCGCCGGGTCGATCGCCGATCCGGCAAGCCGCAGCCAGCGCTCGACGCCGCCGAGCAGATCGCGCCGGGGGAGGGGGAACGGCGGTGCGGGCAGCCGGTGCACGAGCCGGAGCAGTGCGGCGAGATCGGCTGTTTTGGCCTGGCGCTCTGGCTCCGGTAGCCGCTGCCACACCGAGACGGGATGCCCGGCGACGAGCCGTGCTTCCGGCTCGGCTGGGCGTACGGCGGGCACGCCCTGGTCGGCGAGCCACTCCGCGACCCGCACCTCGCGGCGCATCCGGTCCAGCAACTCGGGGCTGCGCCCGATCCGTACGACGGGTCCGCGAGGCCCGTGGGGCCCGTGAGATCCGCGAGGTCCGTGGGGTCCGACCCCGAATACGGCGTTCTCGCCGAGAGCCAGCAACTCGGCGTCACGCGCGGCGAATCCGGCGCTGCCCAGCACTCCGCGGGCCCGCTCCTCATCGAACCTGCCACCGTCTCTCGGCCCCATGTCAGCCCCGGCCCGAGGGTTTGAGGCTCGCGGCAGTCGGCCAGGATTCACTTTCGAGTTGGCTGATCGGCGGGCTGACGACACGGCAGGTCCACTCTCCCTTTCCAGGGTGGGCGGGGCTGTCGCCCCCCTCGCCTTGGTCGTAAAGGAACCGCATGTCTCTCTCCCGCTGGTTGGCTACTGCCGCAGCTTTCACCGGCCTTGCAACGCTGACGGTATCGACCGGTTCGTCGCAGGCAGCCGCGAACTCGGGCGGCACCGGCACCCGCATCAACGAGATCCAGGTGGTGGCCACGCACAACAGCTACCACCGTGAGCTGTCCGGCGCCGAACAGCGTGCCCAGTTGGAGATAGACCCCGGGGCGAACCCGAACCTCTACTACTCGCATGCGCCGCTGACGGAGCAGCTGGCCGAGCAGGAGGTCCGCTCGGTCGAACTCGACGTCGTACCCGACCCCAAGGGCGGTCTGTACCGCTGGCCGCTGGTCCGCAAGAACGCGGGACTTCCTCCGCTGGAGGACCCGGCCTGGGGGGAGCCCGGTACGAAGGTCTTCCACATGGTCGACGCCGACTACAACACCACCTGCGTCCAGTTGACCCAGTGCCTGAAGCAGGTCCGCGGCTGGTCGCGGAAGAACCCCGGGCATGTCCCGCTGCTGATCATGCTGGAGTTCAAGGCGAGTGAGGACCGCTTCGAGCGGCTCGGCGGAGTCGAGAGTCCTCCGTGGGAGGAGTCGGCCTTCCGGGCGCTGGAGGACGAGATCCGCTCGGTCTTCGACAGCGACGACCTGATCACTCCGGATGACGTCAGGCGGCCGGGCCTGACACTCGAACAGTCCGTTCTCCGGCACGGCTGGCCCACGGTGGCGCGGTCGGCGGGCAAGGTCATGTTCGCGATGGACAACACGAATCAGGTCCGCACCTCGTACCTGGAGGGCCATTCGAACCTTGAGGGCCGCGTGCTGTTCACCGACTCCGCGCCGGGCACCCCGTCGGCCGCGTTCATGAAGCGCAACGACCCGACCGGCAAGAACGAGGCGGAGATCGCGGACCTGGTCAAGCGCGGGTACATCGTGCGGACCCGGGCCGACGTCGCGATGAGCACCGTGCTGGGCCGCGACACCGCCATGCGGGAGGCTGCGCTGGGCAGTGGGGCGCAGATCGTGTCCACCGACTTCCCGGCGGCGGGCATGTCCGCCCGCTACGACCGCGACTACTTCGTCTCACTGCCCGGCCCGTACGCGGCCCGCTGCAACCCGGTGTCCGCGGCGAGGACTTGCCGCGACGGCCAGCTGGAGCGCTGAGCGGGGCGGCGACTTCCGGCTGTGGCACCAGCCCCGCGGCGGAGGCCGCGGGGCTATGCCTCGACCGCCACGGGTCTACGCCCCGCCGACCCCGCCGAGTTCCCCACGCTTGACCGCGCCGAGGAACGAGCCCCAGGCCTGGGGCGTGTAGACGAAGGCCCCCTGCGAACGGTCCTTGCTGTCACCGACTGCGACCAGCCCGTCGTTCGTGGCCTGGATCTCCAGGCAGTTGGCGCCCTGGTCCCCGCTGTAGGACGACTTGCGCCAGTCGGCTTCGGGCAGGCTGTGTCGCATCATGGCGATACCTCTTCACTCGCGTTCGAAATCCCGCGCAACCGACGAGATCAACTCCACGGACTGCCGTGACGATAGCGCCGCCGTCCGGAGCCCGTCCAACGCCCGCCGGTACTTGCTGACGGTGGCTTCTTCCTCCAGGTAGAGGGCGCCGTCGAGGTACTCGACCTGAGCCACGTCCAGATCCAAGGGGTCCGGGTAGGAGTAGAGAACGAAGGCGCCGCCCGTGGCGGTGAAGGCGCCCTGCGAATAGGGAACGACCTGGATGGTCAGCTCGGGCGGCTGGCTCAGCTCGACCAGGCGGCGCAGCTGGGCCGCCATGACCTTGGCGCCACCGACCTGTTGGCGGATGACGCCCTCCGTCAGGATGCACAGATACTGCGGCGGGTTCTCCCGCTCGAACACGGCTTGGCGTTCGACGCGGAACGAGACCTGGAAGTCGACCTCGGCCTCGGTGAGCGGTTCGGAGGAGCCGATGATGACCGCCCGCGCGTACTCCTTGGTCTGGAGGAGCCCGGGAATGATCTGCGGTTGGAACGCGGCGATTCTGCCCGCATCGGATTCCAAGGTGAGCAGTTCCTTGAAGTCGGCGGGTAGCACCTCGCCGTGGGAACGCCACCAACTCCGTTTGCGCCCCTCGGCCGACAGAGCCACGAGCCAGTCACGAAGCCCCTGGTCCTCGACCCCGTAGAGATCGAGCAGCGCGTCCAGTTCGAGGCGGGAGACGCGGTGCCGTCCGTTCTCCAGGCGGCTGATCTTGGGGTTGTCGCCATGGATCTTCTGCGCCGCGGACTCAACGCTGACGCCCGCTGCCTCGCGCAGTGCTTTGAGTTCCGCCCCCAACCGGCGGCGCCGGGCTGTTCGGCGAGCTGGCTGCCCCACGACTCCTCCTTCGCACTCACATGGCTCACCACAGTGTCGTTGATCAGCACTGCGCACGGGCGCTGCTCGCGACATCTCACTCGATGGAGTCTAGTGCTGCAATTTGCAGCAGAACTACTTGCAGTGCGCGGGCAGTTGGGTTCATCGTGTTGCTCACGTCGCAACGGTGCGTGAGCGCTGAGGCGCGGAACATCATTTGGAGACGTCAACCGCCCCTGCCCTGGCTCGGATGCCGGGCGGGTGCGGTTCTGCCCCGGCGCGGGGCTCGACCGGCTGGAGGGTTGGTTCATGGATGTCGTGCGACCGGCGGCGGCGCAACAACCGCTCACCTGGAGCTGGCGCTTAACGGTGAAGCTGGAGGAACTCGCCCACTACCGACGGCTCGCCAAGGCGGCTTTGCGGGCGTGGGGTGAGTCGCAGCGGACGACGGAGACCGTGCTGCACGGGGTCACGGAGCTGCTGAGCAACGTCAAGCGCCACGCGGGCGACTCGTCGTGCTCCCTCAGGATCACCAAGTGCGGTACCTCGATCTTCGTCGCGGTCCACGACAACTCCCCGGCCCTGCCGGAGGTCACCACCCCCGACTGGACCGGCGAATCCGGCCGCGGCCTCTGGCTCCTCCGTGAAATAGCCGACGCCTTCGGCTACACGCCGACACCCGACGGCAAGCGGGTCTGGTTCCGGGTTGCCCCAGAGGAAGGCGATGAGCTGTGAGACGAGCCCGACTTGACCGAAAACGATGGACGCCTCTTGACCGTGGTTCGGCTCCTAGGCGACGGTCATGCAACCGCGCGCAACCAACGCACCCAAACCGACAGAGGTGAATGCCATGGCTTTACGGTTCGTCGCGAAGGACCCCAACACCAACGGTGATGACTGCCCAACGGTGTGGGTGGATGAGAAGACTGACGATCTCATGTTCCAGGGCTGGAAGGCTGACAAGGAGACCGAGGCCGAGTGCCTTACGGTTGGCCACATCCCCGACACCGAGGCAGTGATCCGGATCCCGGCCCGTATGGTGCCGATCATCAGGGAGGCGTGCGACCTTGCCGAACGTACCGAGCTTCGCTGAGCTGATCGCCGACTGCCACCGGTCCGCCGTTCACTTGGAGATGCGCGACGCCTACGGCGTCGAAGACGAGGCCGACGACTTCGCTGCCTGGAAGCGGGGAGAGCCCAGCGTATGGGCTGGACCGGAGTGGCTGGACCTCGTACGCCGGACGGTCGGCCGAGGTGTGGCGATGCGCCGAGCCAGGGTCGTCTCCCAGCCCGTCACCGAGTACATCCGCTACGAACACGCAGGCACGGGCCTGAACGTGGAGGCGGGGGAGTCGGTCCGCTGGCTACCTCGTCGGCTCGCTTCGGATCTCGCGCTGCCCGGCAACGACTACTGGCTGTTCGACGACCGGCTGGTCCGCTTCGGCCACTTCACCGGCGACGGCGCTTCCGCCGGTCACGAACTTAACCACGAGCCAGCAGTGATCAAGCTCTGCGCCTCGGCGTTCGAGGCTGTCTGGGAGCGTGGCACACCGCACGAGGAGTTCACGGTCTGAGGTCGCACCTCAGCTCACCACCAGCTCATGCCCCCGTACCAGTCGTCCAGTGTCGCAGCTGCTCGTAAAGCCGTAGCAGCGCGCCTGCGTGACATCCGCCTGGACAGCGGAATGACAGGGCATGAGCTGGCCACTGTATGCGGGTGGAACAAGTCCAAGTCATCGCGTATCGAAAATGCCCGAACCCCGCCCTCCGACACGGACATTCACAAGTGGTGCGACGCGTGCGGCGTCCCCGACCAAGCCGCCGACATCGTCGCGGCGTCTCGCACGGCCGAGTCCATGTACATGGAGTGGCGGCGCTTGCAGCGTACGGGCCTGCGTCACCTCCAAGAGTCGCGGATGTCGCTCTACGAGCGCACCCAGCACTTCCGCAGCTACGCCTCACACGTCGTACCGGGGTTGTTCCAGACGCCCGCTTACGCGTCCGCATTGCTCGGCGTCATCGGTCGCTTTCATGACGCCCCTGACGACATCGCCGAAGCAGTGCGGGCACGTATGGCACGCGCTCGAGTGCTGTACGAGGGGCGCCGCCGCTTCGCCTTCCTGGTGGAAGAGTCCGTCCTTCGATATCAGATCGGGGATGCCGAGACGATGGCCGGTCAGCTTGGACACCTGCTCTCTGTCATGTCGCTGCCCACGGTTTCGCTGGGGATCATCCCGTTCGGCGCGCGGGAACGGAGCATGTGGACCCTGGAGGGGTTCAACATCTTCGACGAACGACGGGTCCACGTTGAGCTCTTGACCGCTCAGGTCACGGTCACCGCCCCGAGTGAGGTCAGCCTCTACCTCAAGGCCTTCTCCGAGCTCGCGGAACTGCCCGTGTACGGGGCGGAAGCGCGTGGTCTGATCACGTCCGCCATAGACTCCCTGCGCTGAAATCTGCGTGCAACTCCGTAGAACTTCGTGGAGGCCCAAATCCCGCGTTCTCTAGCGTCATTCCTGTGGCCACTCACGGCGCGGAGAACGAATCTCCGCACAGCGAATACAGCGGGAGAACCACTATGAGCGGGCTCTACAGCTTCCCCGTCGCGGGAGCGACGTTCGGCAAATTCTGTGGCGGCAATCTCGGCGGTGAGCACGAGTCGTGCGTCGAGTTCGCAGAGATCCCCGGCGCGGCCGCGGCGTATGTCCTCCAGGACACCAAATCCGAGGGCCAGGGGCGGGAACTGCGCTTCACGGGGGCGGAACTTGACCAGTTCGCCCTCGGCTGGGCCAGGCAGCGGGGCCTCGCGCTCTAGATCCAGCTCCCTCCCAGCACCCCGTTCGGCGGGCCGCCCGGCACAGGCCGACAGCGGCCCGCACTCCTCCCGAGAGGTACCGATGAGCTGGTCAGGACACTGGCACGGGTACGGCCCGTGGACCGGCAGCAGAGACACCTACGGACAGGAAGGCCTCCGCCGACCAGGCGCCAACCCGAACGACGAACAGACTCGTTCGTTCCTGTCCACCACGATGCCGCCCATGATGACCGGACACTGGTTGCTCCGCCGCAGCCAGACGGCGGCTGACCGAACCTGGACGGACGTCGGGGATGCCATGACATGGTTGAAGACCACGTACGAGTCGAACCCGCCCTTCAAGCGAGACGACGGCAAACAAGCCTACGCCGCTCTCGACACGAAGATCGTGTACGCCATGGACGTCCTTCCGCGCGGTGTCGACGTGACCTGGGCTCACTACACCGAGTCCTCAAGCCTCACTTCCTTCACGGTGGTGTGCTGCCCCAATCAGTTCCACCCGGAAATCGCCTGTCCCATGCCGCCCAATTGAGCGCTTACGCGAGGGAGATCAGATATGTCTCTGAAGGTGTTACTGGACGACCTCGCGGGTGAGGTTCTGCGTGTGTGGCCCGCCGAACCGCGATTTCACCACCGAGGCGCCACTGACCTCGACCGTGCGGTTCCTCTGTCGCTCTTGGACCGCTACATCGACTACGACCTCCTGTCTCCGCAGTACGTCGCCGTCGTCAAGGACGGGACGGCCGTACACCCCGGTCGGTTCTCGCGCGACAGCAAGCTGGTTCCCGGCAGGGTCCGTGATCTCATAGATGAAGGGCACACCGCGAACCTCCGCGAGGTGCAGCGGTCGATCCCCTATCTGGCCCAGATCACACGCGAGATCGAACGGGAGACGGGCTACCCGACCTACGTCAGCGCCATCATCACCCCACCGCATTGCCAGGGCCTGGCCCATCACTGGGACCAATTCACGGGGGTAGTGGCCCAGATCGCCGGCCGCAAGCGATGGCCCTTGTGGAAGCCGGTCGTTGACCACCCCATGGAGGACTACCTCTCGTCTCCGAGGACCTGGACCCCGGAACTGCAACAGCGACTGGAGTCGACTGCCCCGGACGCCGAGTTCGAGTTGACGGCCGGCGACACCCTCGTCGTGCCGAGAGGCTGGATCCACAGTCCTCATGCGATCGGCAGCACGACGAGCTATCACCTGACTTTTGCACTCAGGGAGCGGCCATGGCTCTGGCTGGCACAGCAGCTCGTCGGGCTCGCTATCGAGGAATTGTCCTTCCGTGCGGCGCTTCCGCCGGGCGGGTTCGCCGGAGGCCTTGAGGCCGATGTTCGTGCGGCCCAGGCGATGACCATCGACTTCCTTGAACGCCTTGAATCAGCCGCAGCCTCGGCTCGGATTCGGGCAGCCGCCGACTGACTCTGATCCGGCTCCGCCCTCCCCGGCGTCTGTTCAGACGTCCGCCATCGCCAGCAGTTTGGTGACCGTGTTCCAGTTGCGGGTGGTGGCGACGGCGCCGAAGTCCGTGGCGCCGAGGGCTGCGGACAGTTTGCTGCGGCCCAGGCCGTTCGGGCAGTGCAGGAAGAGTTCGCGTTCGCCGGGGCGGAACTCGTCCGGCAGGTAGGCCTCCGGATCGATGCGGGCCAGGTGGGCGGGGTCGAGCGGGGCCGCGAGGAAGGTGACCACGAACTTCGAGGGGTCGAAGGACGTGACGGGGAACGGGTTACGGGCGACCACGGCTCGGAGCTCTGCCGAGGTCAGCACAACGCAGCCGATCTCGAAGCCGAACCGGGCCTGTAGGGCCTGCTCCAGTTCGCGCGCGAGGAGCGCCGGGGGCTGCTCGCCGCCCGTGAAGACGACGTTGCCGCTCTGCAGGAGTGTCCGGACGCCCTCGTATCCGAGGCCGGTGATCAGTTCCCGCAGGTCCGCCATCGGCACCTTCCGGCGGCCGCCCAGATTGATCCCGCGCAGAAGCGCAGCATACGTCGTCACAGCGCGCAGCCTAGGGGGCCGAGTGCTCGGTCAGATGGGGGCGCCACCGAAGCTCATCTCGTTTCCGTCGGGGTGGCGGTAGGCGGCCTTGCCAGTGCCCTGGCGTAGTCGGTGACCGGGATTCCCGCGAAGAGGATGAGGGCCATCCCGCCATCCTGGGTTCGGCTCCGGATGATGGCGGGCTGGCCCGTCCGCTCTCACCCGGCCGCGCACGGGGTTGGCGCTCGGCCCTTTTCGTAGACCGTGAGGCCTTGGGAGAGGCCGAGGGGGACCAGGAGGAGTTCCACGATGAGGGCCTTCCAGGCGTAGTAGAGGTTGACGACCTTCGTCGGGTAGACGCAGGGGATGTTCAACAGGACGCGCGCCAGGGGGAGTTTGCGGCGGTGAGCCGCGTAGGCAAGGGGTGGGATGGTGAAGGCCAGCTCCGCCGACAGCCACCAGGCCAGGGTCGAGGGCAACGACGCGGGCGTTGTCGCCGCCGCGACGAACGGGGCGGCCCACCACAAGGGCGCGGTCAGGATCTCGACCAGGGCCAGGAGGACCCAGACCGCCAGCAGCGGCTTCCTCGTGACGAGCCTGCCGGTGTGCAGGCGGACGTTCTGGCAGAAGCCCGCCATCCAGCGCCATACCTGTTTCCGCAGGTAAGTGAGGGTTTCCGGGTCTGCTGCCCACGCCATCGCCGCGCCGACGTACACCGCCTTGCGGCCCTCGATCTGGCGGGACCAGGTGTAGTCCATGTCCTCGACGATGGTGCGCTCCGGAAAGCCGCCGGAGGCCACCAGGACGTCTCGGCGGAAGGCCGAGCAGCAACCGGAGCACACCATGGGGCTGTTGGCGCGGTTCTGGATCGGGCGGTGCCAGTGGAAGCCGAAGAGGTACTCGACCGAGCGGCCGCGCTCCCAGACCGTACGGGTATGGCGGGTCTGTACGTTGCCGGCCGCGATGACGACCTGGGGGTCGTCGAAGGCCGGGGTGATGCGTTCGATGTAGTCCGGCGCGAGGACGGTGTCCGCGTCGACGGCGAGCACGAGAGCCGTGTCGCAGTGCGGGAGTGCGTAGTTCTGGGCCTTGGCCTTGCTGCCGAGGTTGCGCGGTGGGCGCAGGACCGTGGCGCCGAAGCCTGACGCCACCTCTCCCGTGCGGTCGGTCGAGCCGTCATCGACCACGATGACGCGGTCGGGCGGGACCGTTTGCCGCGCGAGCGACTCCAGTGTGGCGGGGAGCCCTTCCTCCTCGTTGTGTGCCGGAACGATGACCGTGACCGTGATGCCGCCGTGCCGCATGGTGCCTTCCCCCGTTTCCCCCGAGCTTCGCCACTCCGCCGGCCGCGAGTGCGGCCAAGCCGATGACGCCGTAGACGATCGTGCTGATGCCGATGAATGGCAGTCCCCCGTGCATGCGCCTTCCCTTTCCTCCGCTTCCTCCAACTGCCTTGTCACTGACCGTAGTCGGAAGCGCGCATCCCCGCATCAGCCCGCCAGTCCCTGTGGATAACTCCCGTCATGCACACGAAAAGCGCCGACCGCCGCGCCCCGTGGGGGAGGGCGCGGCGGTCGGCGCTT